>JAJUHM010000145.1 GCA_029279925.1 Aquabacterium olei | reverse complement strand
GCCCCAGTTGATGTCGAGTTCGGGCTCCCAGATGTCTTCACGGCCCCCGGCAAAGCCGAAGGTCTTGAAACCCATGGATTCGAGGGCCACGTTACCGGCCAGGATCATCAGGTCGGCCCAGGACAGCGCGCGACCGTACTTCTGCTTGATCGGCCACAGCAGGCGACGCGCCTTGTCCAGGTTGCCGTTGTCCGGCCAGCTGTTGAGCGGCGCGAAACGCTGCGAGCCGTTGCCCGCACCGCCACGGCCATCGTGGATGCGGTAAGTGCCGGCCGAGTGCCAGGCCATGCGGATGAACAGGCCGCCGTAGTGGCCCCAGTCCGCCGGCCACCAATCTTGCGAGTCGGTCATCAGGGCATGCAGGTCCTTGACCACAGCGTCCAGGTCCAGCTTCTTGAACGCTTCAGCGTAGTTGAAGTCCTCGCCCATCGGGTTGGACAGTTCGGAGCGCTGATGCAGGATGGCCAGGTTCAGTTGGTTCGGCCACCAGTCGCGGTTCGTACGGGGGGCGCCCATGGCCGGCTTCGCTTCCCCGGCGTGGCCCGCGAACGGGCACTTTGCTTCTGTTGACATGTCTGGTCTCCTGTAACGTGTGACGACTTCAAAAGTCTAGAAGTCACGGGCCACCGGCTCAACCTGACAATTTCTATGAAGGCCATAGGTGCAACGCCTCCCGTCACGACGACGTGATCAGGATGGCGCGGAAGTCGTTCACGTTGGTCAGCGTCGGGCCCGTCACGATCGCATCGCCAAGGGCCCCGAAAAAGCCGTGCGCATCGTTGCGATCCAGGCTGTCACGCGGCCGGATGCCCGCCGCCCAGGCGCGTTGCAGGCTGTCCGGGGCCAGGTAGGCGCCCGCGATCTCTTCCTGCCCGTCGACACCGTCCGTGTCGCCCGCCAGGGCGTGCACACCGGGCAAGCCGTTCAACGCCACCCCAAGGGACAGAAGGAACTCGACGTTCCGCCCCCCGCGGCCTTCGCCGCGCACCGTCACCGTGGTCTCGCCGCCCGAGAGCAGCACACACGGCGGCGTGAACGGCATGCCATGGCGCGCCACCTGACGGGCGAGCGCGGCCAGCACCTGACCCACATGACGGGCTTCTCCCTCGATGCTGTCGCTCAGGATGTTGGGCTGAACGCCCGCGGCCTGTGCGACAGCCGCAGCGGCCTCCAGTGACTGCTGCGGGGTGGCGATGATGCGGGTCTCGCAGCCCGCCAGACGCGGGTCGTCCGGCTTGATGGATTCAGCGGCGTGCGTATCCAGCAAGGCCTGAACGGCATCGGGCACCACGATGCCATACCGACGGAGGATGGCCCGCGCGTCCTCGCACGCCGTGGGGTCCCCCACCGTGGGGCCGGAGGCGATGTCGCAGGGTGGGTCGCCCGGCACGTCAGAGATCAACAGCGTGACCACCTTTGCCGGGTGGCATGCCGCAGCCAGACGGCCGCCTTTGATGGCCGACAGGTGGCGGCGCACGCAGTTCATCTCGCTGATGGTGGCGCCCGAGCGCAAGAGCGCCCGGCTGACCGCCTGCTTGTCGGCCAGCGTGAGGCCGGGCAAGGGCAGGGGAAGCAGCGCCGAGCCACCACCCGAGATGAGACACAGCACGAGGTCGTCGGCCGTCAGTCCGGACACCAGATCCAGCATGCGCTGCGCGGCAAGCAGGCCGGCCTCGTCCGGCACGGGGTGGGCGGCCTCGACGATCTCGATGTGCCGACATGGCACCCCATGGCCATATCGGGTGACGACGAACCCGCTCAAGGGACCGGGCCAGTGCACCTCGACGGCCTGCGCCATGGCGGCAGACGCCTTTCCGGCTCCGATGACGATGCAGCGCCCACGCGGCGGGCGTGGCAAGTGCGGCGGCACGCAGTGCGCCGGTTGCGCGGCTGCGATCGCGGCCTGGAACAGGGCTTGAAGGAAGTCGCGGGGAGTCTCGTTCATCCGGAAAGCATGCATCAAGGCGGAGCAGGGCGACGGTGCAGCTTCACCGAAAAGTCCCGCGGCACACCGCGCTCAACCCCGTCCGGCACAATCGAATGTGCACCAGCCTGGAAATGGTCCCACAAGGGCCACAGAGGGCCGGTGCATTCTTCTTTGGACCTCACACATGACCTGGTTGACACGGCATTACGGCGAACTGCTCGCCCAACGCGCCTTCATGCGCTTCTGGATCGCGCGCCTCAAGGGCGTCATGGCCAACCAGATGCTGATGGTGGCCGTGGGCTGGCACATGTACGACCTGACCGGCAGCCCATGGGACCTGGGTCTGGTCGGCCTGTTCCAGTTCGTGCCGGCCCTGGTGATGACGCTGCCGGCCGGGCACATCGCCGACCGCCACCACCGCGCCCGCATCTTCGCGGCCACCACGGCCACGCAAGGCCTTGTGGCGGCGGCGCTGATGTGGGGCACGCTGACGGGGCAAGTCAGCCGGGAGATGATCCTCGGCCTGTCGGTGTTGCTGGGCCTGGCCCGTGCCTTCCAGATGCCGGCCCAGCAGGCGCTGCCGCCGTTGCTCGTGCCGCGTGAACTGCTGCCGCGGGCCATTGCACTGGGTTCCAGCGGGATGGAAATCGCCATCATCAGCGGCCCGGCGCTGGGCGGTGTGCTCTACACCCACGGCGCCACGCTGGTGTACGGCACTTGCGTGGCGCTGCTGACGCTGTCGACCATGCTGGCGCTCGCGGTGCACTACACCCGCTCGGTGCACCGGGCAAGCATGACCTGGGCGTCGCTGTTCTCGGGGTTGAGGTTCGTCAGACAGCAGAAAGTCGTGCTGGGAGCCACCACGCTGGACCTGTTCGCCGTGCTGCTGGGCGGGGCCACCGCACTGTTGCCGATGTTCGCGCGGGACATCCTGCACACCGATGCGTCCGGCCTGGGGCTGCTGCGGGCCGCGCCGGCCGTGGGCGCGCTGACCATGTCGGTGGTGCTGACACGCTGGCCCCTGCAGCGCCAGGTGGGACGGCGTCTGCTGCTGTCCGTGGGGGCCTTCGGGCTGGCCACGGTGGTGTTCGGCCTGTCCGAAAGCTTCTGGCTGTCGATGGTCGCCCTGGCCGCCACAGGCGCGGCCGACAACATCAGCGTGGTCACGCGCCTGACCCTCACGCAACTGGAAACGCCCGACGACATGCGCGGTCGCGTGGCGGCCGTCAACTCGATCTTCATCGGGGCCTCGAACCAACTCGGCGAATTCGAATCCGGCGCCACCGCCGCCCTTTGGGGCCCGGTCGGCTCGGTCGTGGCCGGTGGCGTCGGCGCCATGCTGGTCGCGGTGGCCTGGACACGGCTGTTCCCCGAACTGGCCCAACGGGATCACATGGCCCCTGCGGCCACGCCGGTGTCGGGCCTCGGGGCGCCGTCCGCTTGAGGTCATGGAAGAGGGCTTATCCGGTATTCAGATAAAACCCGTTTATCTGTCTTTCAGATATTTGACGTTTATCTGAAATACGAATAAATTGAGGCTTCTGTCTGCCCGTCCATGTCCGTCGCCCCCACGCTCATCCTGACACCGTCCCAGCTGGGCCAGGTGCTCAAAGCCGCCCGGCAGGCCCGCAAGCTGTCGCAGGCGGCGCTCGCGTCCCGGCTGGGGCTCAGCCAGTCGCGCGTGTCACACCTCGAGGCCCATGCCGAGGAGCTCAGCATGGCGCAATTGCTGGCCTGGTCCGCCGTGCTGGGGCTGGAATGGTCGGTCGGGGCCCGGGCGGCTTCCGGCACCGCGCCCGACCCCACCGCCACCGCAGACTGGTGAGCACACCATGGGCCGCAAGTCGCACAGCCGCAGCCTGGGCATCTGGATCAATGGCGTGCGCGCGGCCACCTGGACCTTGCTGGCCCGGGGCGACATGCAGCTGCAGTACGAGCCCGACTGGGTCGCATCCGAACGCGGGCGCCCGCTCTCGCTGTCGCTGCCCTTCACGCTCGACAACCGGCCGCTGAAGGGCCCGGCCGTCGCCCATTACTTCGACAACCTGCTGCCCGACAGCGACGCCATCCGCCGCCGCGTGGCCGAGCGTTTCCGCACAGCCTCCACCACGCCGTTCGACCTGCTGGCCGCCATCGGGCGCGATTGCGTGGGCGCCGTCCAGCTGCTGGACGAGCACGCCGCGCCCGAAGACGTCACACGCATCGACGGCACCCCGCTCAGCGACGACGACATCGAGCGGCACCTCCGCGACGTCGTCAGCCCGGCCGGCATGGCCGCAGCCCGCTCGCCGGACGAGGACATGCGCATCTCGCTGGCCGGCGCGCAGGAGAAAACCGCGCTGTTGCGCTGGCAGGGGCAATGGCTCAAACCCCACGGCGCCACCCCCACCACCCACATCCTCAAGCTGCCGCTGGGCCTCATCGGCGGCCGCCAGGCCGACTTCCGCACCTCGGTCGACAACGAATGGCTGTGCATGCGGCTCATGCGCGCATACGGGCTGGAAGTCCCGGACGTCGAGATCGCCACCTTCGGGTCGCAGCGGGTGCTGGTGGTGACGCGCTTCGACCGCCGCCTGGCGCCCGATGGGTCCTGGTGGATGCGCCTGCTGCAGGAAGACTTCTGCCAGGTCACCGGGTGCTCGCCCTGGCTGAAGTACGAAGCCGATGGCGGACCCGGCCTGCAGACCCTGTTCGATGTGCTGCGGCAATCGGCGCGGGCGGAGACCGACATGCGCACCCTGATGGCAACGCAGGTGCTGTTTTGGCTGCTGCGCGCGCCCGATGGTCATGCCAAGAACTTCAGCATCCACATCCTGCCGCGCGGGCGCTTTCAGCTCACGGGCCTGTACGACATCATGTCGGCCTACCCGGTGCTGGGCGACGGCCCGAACCAGTGGTCGCCACACGGGCTGAAGCTCGCGATGGCCTTGCTGGGCAAGAACCGGCACTACGACATGGCGCGCATCCACCGGCGGCATTTCAACGAAACAGCCCGCAAGGTGGGCTACGGGCCGGATGCCGAGGCGCTGATCCAGGAGATCGTGGCGCGCACCCCGCAGGTGATCGACGACGTGGCCGCAGCCCTGCCGCTCGGCTTCTCCCAGCGCGTGGCCGACACCGTGCTCGGCGGGCTGTCAAAAGCTGCGCAGACCCTCGCCAGAGACTAGTCACCGCCGACAAGGCGCCGGCCTTCGCCATGCATATATGCATGGTGCCACCGTCCGCATACCCAGGTTAACACTCATTGATCTTCATCAATGAGAACCTTACCGTACACATACACATGTGTATTGTTTGGCTCAACGGACGCCGGGCCCTCACCCTCGCACCGATCGCTAGCCGCCCCTTATCCCTCACGCCTGATGCCTTGTCGGGCGCTGACACAGCTTTTCTCACATTGAAAGGAATGCCATGAGCAGACGTCGCGCGTTTCAGTACGCTTTCCACGCCGCCACCGCGCTCGCCCTCAACGCCCTGGTGATGCCTTCCGCCTGGAGCCAGGCTCAGGAAGTGGTCGTCGGGGTCTCGGTCAGTGTCACCGGCCCGGCCGCCTCGCTCGGTCTGGCCGAGAAGCAGTCCATCGAACTGCGTCCCCGCACGCTGGGCGGTCTGCCCGTGCGCTACGTGATCCTGGACGATGCGACCGACCCCTCGCAGGCCGCCAAGAACGCCCGCCGCCTGATCGATGTCGAGAAGGTCGACGTGATCATCGGCTCGTCCACCGTGCCGGCCTCGCTGACGATGGCCGAAATCGCCGCCGAAACCAAGACCCCGCAGATCGCCCTGGCCCCGTTCAGCGCCAAGCCCGAGCAGCATCCCTGGGTGTTCCCGCTGCCGCAGAACGTGTCCATCATGGCGGGCGCCGTGTTCGACCACATGAAGGCCAAGGGCGTCAAATCGCTCGGCTTCATCGGCTTCAGCGACGCGTGGGGCGAGTCGTGGCTCAAGGAAGCGCAGGCCCGGACCACCGAGCTGGGCATCAAGCTGGCGGCCGTCGAGCGCTATGTGCGCACCGACACGTCCGTCACCGCCCAGACGCTGAAGCTCATGGCCGCGCAGCCGGACGCGGTGCTGGTGGCCGGCAGCGGCAGCCCCTCGGCCCTGCCCATGCGCAGCCTGCGCGAGCGCGGCTACAAAGGCCAGATCTACCAGACGCACGGCGTGGCCAACAACGACTTCCTGCGCGTTTCGGGGGAGGCCGATGAAGGCGCCATCCTGCCGTCCGGCCCGGTTCTGGTGGTCGAGCAACTGGCCGACGACCACCCCGCCAAGAGCGCCGGCCTGAGCTATGTGCGCGCCTACGAGGCCAAGTACGGCCCGGGCTCGCGCAACAACTTCGGTGCCTACGCCCATGACGCGACCCTGGTGCTCGACCGGGCCGTGGCCGTCGCAGCCCGCAAGGCACGCCCTGGCTCCGCCGAGTTCCGGCAGGCCTTGCGCGATGCCATCGAGGGCACGCGCGATCTGGCCGTGACCCACGGTGTGATCAACATGAGCGCCAAGGACCACTCCGGGTTCGACGCCCGCTCACGGGTGCTGCTGAGCATCCAGAAGAACAGCTGGCAGCTGCTCAAGTAATCCCCTCTCTGTGATCACGGCGCGCGATGCAGCCGACCCCTCGAGAGGGGTCGGCGGGGCGAACTCGTCCCTGCATCGCCCCGAACGAGGTTTTCATCATGGACTTCTCCATCGCAGCCATCCTCGTGCAGGACGGCTGGACCAACGGGGCGGTGTACGCCCTCATCGCACTGGCCCTTGTGCTGGTGTTCTCGGTGACGCGGGTGATCTTCATCCCGCAGGGCGAGTACCTTGCGTTCGCGGCCCTGACCCTCGCCGGTCTGCAGGCCGGGCAGTTTCCTCGCATCGTGTGGATGCTGATTGCCCTGGGCGCCGCCGTGTTCATCGTGGACCTGGCCGCGGCCCTGCTGCACCGCCATCGCCATGACGTGGTGCTGCACTGGCGCAGCGTGGTCGTGAGCGGGCTCAAGAACCTGGCCTATCCCCAGGCGCTGCTGCTCGCCATCGAAGCCATGCCGTCCGACGGCATCGGCACGCCGCTGGCCATCGTGCTGACCTTCCTGTTGGTGGCCCCGATGGGCGCCATGCTGTATCGGCTCGTGTTCCAGCCCGCGGCCGAAGCCTCGGTTCTGGTGCTGCTGATCATCTCCGTCGGTCTGCACTTCGTGCTGCTGGGCTGCGGCCTGCTGATCTTCGGTCCGGAGGGCGCACGTGCGCTGCCCCTGACCAATGCCTCCTGGGATTGGGCCGGCGTGATGGTGACCGGGCAGAGCCTCGCCGTGATCCTCGCTGCACTGCTGCTCATCGGCGTGCTGTACGCCTACTTCGAGTACACGCTGGCCGGTACAGCGCTGCGTGCCACGGCCGTCAACCGCGTGGGCGCCCGCCTGGTCGGCATCGGCACCGCGCGCGCGGGTCGCATGGCGTTCTCGGTGTCGGCGGTTCTGGGCGTGGTGGCCGGCATCCTGGTCTCGCCCATCACCACCATGCAGTACGACACGGGCTTCGTGATCGCGCTCAAGGGCTTTGTGGCGGCCATCGTGGGCGCCCTGGCCAGCTACCCGATGGCCGCGGCCGGTGCCGTGCTCGTCGGCCTGCTGGAAAGCTTCGGCTCCTTCTGGGCCAGCGCCTACAAAGAGGTCATCGTCTTCACGCTGATCATTCCCGTCCTTGTCTGGCGCTCGCTGACCGCACGCCACGTGGAGGAATCATGAAGATTCAATCGAATGCCACAACGGCGGTCACGGCCACGGTGGTGCTGGCCACGCTGCTGCTGCCCCTGCTGCCCGTTCCCGCCTACTGGCTCAGCCTGGGCAACTACATCGGCCTGTACAGCATCGTGGTCGTCGGCCTGGTGCTGCTGACCGGCATCGGCGGCCTGACCTCGTTCGGGCAGGCGGCCTTCGTCGGGCTGGGGGCCTACACCACGGCCTACCTGACCACCGCCCATGGCCTGTCGCCCTGGCTCACGCTGTTCATCGGGCTGGCCATCAGCGGCGGCTCGGCGCTGTTCATCGGCGCCATCACCGTGCGCCTGTCAGGTCACTTCCTGCCGCTGGCCACCATCGCGTGGGGCCTGTCGCTGTACTACCTGTTCGGCACCGTCGAGTTCCTGGGCAAGTACGACGGCCTGACCGGCATCCCCCCGCTCTCGGTGGCGGGCTTCGCGTTGGACCGCCCCTCCCGCATGTTCGGCCTCATCTGGCTGTGCGTGTTCCTGTGCGTCTGGAT
>JAJUHM010000144.1 GCA_029279925.1 Aquabacterium olei | reverse complement strand
GCGGGCAGTACAACCCTTCCGGTCGGCGGACGACCAGATCGGCCTGCGCGGTGGCGGAGGAGGGCTCAGGCAGGGTCGGCATGGCGCGCTCAGTATCGCCCCGTGACACCTGACAGGCGCAGATAGGCCTGCGCGAGCCAGGCCACCGCCCGCCGCCGCAGCCGGCCGCGCCAGCCCGGGTCGTGGTCCGGCCAGGGGGGCACCTCGTTGCTGAGCGCAAAGTCCTCGGCCAGCGAGGCGTTGAGCTCGCTGACGAAGGCCCGGTCGCGCACGATCAGGTTGGCTTCGAGGTTGAGCACCAGGGACAGCGGGTCGAGGTTGGACGAGCCGATCGTGGCCCAGTTGTCGTCCACGCTCAGCACCTTGGCGTGCAGAAAGGCCGCCTGGTATTCGTGGATGTGCACGCCGTGCGCCTGCAACTCGGCGTACAGGGCCTGCGCGGCGACGGCCGCGATGCGGAAATCGGGGCGACCCTGCAGCAGCAGCCGCACCCGCACGCCGCGGGCCGCAGCCTGGCGCAAGGCCAGCCGGAAGGCGCGGCGGGGGTAGAAGTAGGGCGTGACGAGGTCGACGCGCTCACGGGCGTGGTGGATGGCCTGCAAGGCCGCCCGTTCGATGGTGCGGCGCTGCCGGAGGTTGTCCCGCATCACGAAGGCGCAGCGCACGGGTTCCTGCCGCAGTGCGGCGCGCGCCAGGCGCCCCTGCTCACTCGGGCGCAGCCGCAGGCGCGCGTCCTGCCAGAGCTGGCGCAGCCGCGCCACACGGCCCGGCCCCTGCGCCCACTGCAGCAGTTCGTCGCGCCAATCCCGTCCGAAGCGCGCGCGCGTCCACATGGCCATGGCTGTGTGCTGCATCGGAATCACCGCCGGCCCCTGCACCGCCAGTGCGTAGTCCAGCCGGGGCGCGTTCTGCCAGCCATGGTGGCCGTCGTAGCGGTCGTCGATCAGGTTGATGCCGCCGACGAAGGCCTGGGCGTCGTCGACCACGAACAGCTTCATGTGCATGCGCCGCCAGGCGCCGGGGTCGGTCAGGCCCCACACCTTGTGCAGGGGCCGAAAGTGAGCCATCTGCACGCCCGCGGCCTTCATGTCCTGCCACAGGCTGGTGGGCGCCAGGTTGGAGCCCACCGCATCGACCACCATGTGCACGGCCACCCCTCTGCGTGCGGCGCGCATCAGAGCGGCCAGAACCTGCCCGCTCTGGCCCAGGGGGGACACCAGGTAGCATGCCACCCACACCTGGTGACGTGCGGCGTCGATGGCTTCGCGCAGGGCGGGGAACAGCGTCTCGCCGCCCCGCATCAGGGCCACGGCATTGCCGCCGGTGAACACCGGCCGGCGCTGCGCGTACCAGGACAGCCGCTCCAGCGCGTCGGGGTCGTCGACGTGCTGCATGGGGCGTCAGGTGGCCAGCTCGAACTCGGCCACCAGCGGCAGATGATCCGACAGCCGGGCCCAGGTCTGGCCCCGCGGCACCATCACCGACAGACAGCGCAGGCCCCGGGTGTAGACCCGGTCGAGCGCCAGCACGGGCACCATCGAGGGGTAGGTCGCCACCCGGGGCTCGCCATCCCGGCCGGCTCGCGACAGCCCGGCGCCCGCCAGAATCAGGTCGAGCTTTTCGTTCCAGTCATTGAAGTCGCCCGCGACGATGACCGGCGCCCCGGGGGGCAGTTGCGTGGCCACCAGCGCCGCCAGGCGCTCGGCCTGGCGCACCCGGCTCGCGTGGATCAGCCCCAGGTGCACCACCACCACGTGCACCTCGATGCCCTGCCACTGCACCGGCACGTGCAGCAGGCCACGCTGCTCGAAGCGGTGGTCCGACACGTCGTGATGGCCGATGTCGCCGATCGGCCAGCGCGCCAGCAGCGCGTTGCCATGCTCACCTTGCCGGGTGATGGCATTGGTGCGGTAGGCCACCTCGTAGCCATCGGGCGCCAGGTACTCGGCCTGCGGCTGCTCCGGCCAGGCCCCCGGGCCGAAGCGCGTGTGCGAGAACCGCCGCGCCTCGGCATGGTTGAAACGCCGCACCTCCTGCAGGCAGACGATGTCGGCGTCCAGGGCCTCGACGGCCAGCGTCAGGTTGTGGATTTCCAGGCGCTTGCCCGGTCCCATGCCGCGCACGCCCTTGTGGATGTTGTAGGTGGCGACACGCAGGCCGCCTTCACCCAGGCTGGACGGCGGCAGGTAGGTCGAATTCAGCGGATTCAGCACGGTCGGTCTCCGGCCGGATCAGCGCGAGGCCATGCGCTGCGGCAATTGCAGGATGGCTTCGGCGTTGGAGGGGGAAAAGCAGCGGTCGGCCGCTTCGCGCCAGGGCAGCCACACGTGGGCCGTGTGTTCGCTCGGCGCCAGCGTGACGGCGATGTCACGTGGCACGCACAGCCCGAACACGCGTTCGGTGTTGTGCGTGACACCCGGCGCATAGCGGTGGCGCCACACCGGGTAGATCTCGTAGATGTTCTCGATGCCCCAGTCGGTCAGGGCCGATGGCGGTACCTCGGGCGAGCCCACGACGATGCCGGTTTCTTCCTGCACCTCGCGGATCGCGGTGTCATGCCAGGGCTCGTCCAGGCGGTCGAGCGAGCCCGTCACGCTCTGCCAGAAGCCCGGCTGCTTGGCACGTTCAATGAGCAGCACATCCAGGTTCGGTGCGTGGATCACCACGAGCACCGACTGGGGGATCTTCGGGGTGACGGCGGAGACGGGCATCCGCCTAGTTTGTCACAGCTCCGAGCGGTCCCGGATGCGGTGGATGGTGCCGATGTCGACCGTCCACACCAGCCCGTCGCCGATGGTTCCCGTGCCGCAGGCGTCCATGATGGCGTTGCGGATGGGCTCGACCATGTCGTCGCTGGCCAGCACGCAGACCATCAGCTTGGGCGTGAAGTCCGTCAGTTCCTCTTTCACCGTGCGCTTGTCGATCGCCGCCGGGGCCGTGAAGCCCTCGGCCTTGAAGATCGTCACGCCCGGGAAGTTGGGGATGGCCCGCAGCGCTTCCTGCAGACGGTCGAGTCGGGTGGTGCGCACGATGGCGCGGATTTCCTTCATGTCATGTCTCCTGTCAGGCTTCGGCCGGCTTCTCGTCGAACCAGCGGTACAGCGTGGGCAGCACCACCAGTGTGAGCAAGGTCGACGAAATCAGGCCACCAATCACCACGATGGCCAGGGGGCGTTGCACCTCCGAGCCGGGGCCCGTGGCGAACAGGAAGGGCACCAGGCCCAGCAGCGCCACCGTCGCGGTCATCATCACCGGGCGGAATCGCTGCACGCAGCCTTCCCGCACGGCCTCCATCACGCCCATGCCGTCCTCCCGCAGGCGACGGATGCACGTCACCAGCACCACGCCGTTGAGCACCGCGATGCCCCACAGCGCGATGAAGCCCACCGATGCCGGCACGCTCAGGTACTCGCCCGTCAGGAACAACCCGATGATGCCGCCCACCGAAGCGAACGGCAGCACCAGGATGATCAGGCTGGCGAGCTTCACGGAGTTGAACAGCAGGAACAGCAGGAAGAAGATGGCCGCGATCGTCAACGGCACGATGACCGACAGCGTGGCCATTGCGCGTTCCATGTTCTCGAACTGGCCGCCGTACTCGAAGTAGTAGCCCTCGGGCAGCTTGATGTCCTGGTCGATGCGCTGCTGCACCTCGGCCACGAAGCCGGCCAGGTCGCGGCCTTCCACGTTGGCGCCCACCACCACGCGGCGCTTGCCGCCTTCACGGCTGATCTGTGCGGGGCCATCCACCAGCTTGATGGATGCGACCGACGACAGCGGCACCAGGGCGCCGTCCTGTGCCGTCAGCAGCGTGCGGCCGATGGACTCGGGCGAGCCCCGCGCCGATTCGGGGAAGCGCACCACGACGCTGTAGCGCCGCTCGCCTTCGTACAGCGTGGTCACGTCCTTGCCACCGATGGCGGTCTCGATCAGCGACTGCACGTCGGCCACGTTGATGCCGTGTCGGGCAATGGCCTTGCGGTCGATGTCGATGGTCAGCGCCTGCTGGCCGGAAAGCCGCTCGATGCGGATGTCGCGGCTGCCGTCCACGCTCTTGAGCAGGCGGGCCACGTCTTCCGAGACCTGGCGCAGCTCGCTCAGCTCGTCACCGAACACCTTGACCGCCAGCTGCGAACGCACGCCCGTCACCATCTCGTCAACCCGTTCCGAGATCGGCTGCGACAGCACGATCTGCACGCCCGGGATGGTCGACAGGCGCTGGCGGATGTCCTCGTCGATCTCGTCCTGAGTGCGCTCGGACTCAGGGTCGAGCAGCACGATGGGATCGGACTCGTTCGGGCCGGCCGGGTCGGCGGGCGATTCACCGCGACCCAGCTTGGACACCACCATGCGCACACCCGGGACCTCCGAGATGGTCTTCATCGCCGCCATCTCCATGCGGATCGACTCATCGAGCGAGATGCTCGGCACCCGGTTGATCTGCGGCGTCAGTGCCCCTTCTTTCATGGTCGGCATGAAGGACTTGCCCAGCAGCGGGAACAGCGCGAGCGATCCCAGCAGCAGTCCCACGGCGGCCGTCATCGTCACGCGATGTTTGCGCGTGGCGTTGTCCAGCAGCGCGAGGTAGTGGCGCTTCAGGAAGCCGATCAGCCGCGTGTCGTGGTCCGCACCGCCCTTGAGGAAGTAGGAGCACAGCACTGGCGACAGGAAGAGCGACACTGCCAGCGATACCGCCAGCGCCATGGCAATCGTCAAGGCCAGCGGCGCAAACATCTTGCCTTCGATGCCCTGCAGCGTCATCAGAGGCAGGAACACCAGGATGATGATGGCGATGCCGAAGATGGTCGGTGTGGCCACCTCGGTCGTGGCTTGCAGCACGGTGCGCACACGGGCGCCCATGCTGTCGCCGGCCTGACCGAGCTTGTGGTACACGTTCTCGACCACCACGACGGTCGCGTCCACCATCAGGCCGATGGCGATCGCCAGGCCCCCCAGCGACATCAGGTTGGCCGAGATGCCGTAGTGGTTCATCAGGATGAAGGTCGTCAGCGGCGCGATGACCAGTGTGGCCACCACGATCAGGCTGGAGCGCACGTCACCCAGGAACACGAACAGGATGACGACCACGAGGAAGATGCCCTCGATCAGCACCTTGCCAACGGTCCACAGGGCGGCGTCCACCAGGTCGGTGCGGTCGTAGTAGGGCACGATCTTCAGCCCGTCGGGCAGCATGCCCTTGCTGTTGATCTCCTCGACGCGCGCCTTCACGCGGCCGACGATTTCCTTGGCATTGCCGCCGCGCATCATCAGCACGATGCCCGACACACCTTCCGTGTAGCCACCCTTGATGATGGCGCCCTGACGCACCTCGCTGCCGATCTTCACTTCGGCCACGTCCTTGACGTACACCGGCACGCTGCCATCTTCCTTGACGACGATGTTGCCGATGTCCTCCAGCGTGCGGATCAGACCGACGCCGCGGATCAGGTACTGCTCTGTGACCTGCGGCAGGATGCCACCGCTGGTGTTGGCGTTGTTCGACGCGATGGCCTGCACGACCTGCTGCACCGACAGCCCGTAGTGGCGCAGCCGGCTCGGGTCGACCAGGGCCTGGTACTGCTTGACGTAGCCGCCCTGCGAGTTGATTTCCGCCACGCCGGGGATGGAGCGCAGCAGGGGCCGCACCACCCAGTCCTGCACGGCTCGGCGGTCGGCCAGCTCCTGGGGCGTCAGTGCCCGCTTGCCGTCGTCGGCCTTCTCCAGCGTGTACTGATAGACCTCGCCCAGACCGGTGGACACGGGGCCCAGCACCGGCACGATGCCTTCAGGCATGCGGGTCGACACCTCGATCAACCGCTCGGTCACGAGCTGGCGCGCGAAGTACACGTCGGTCGCATCGGTGAACACCAGGGTGATGATGGACAGTCCGCTCTTGTTGAGCGAACGCATCTCCTCCAGCCCTGGCAGGCCGGTCATCGCGATTTCGAGCGGCACGGTCACAAAGCGCTCGATCTCCTCGGGCGAACGGCCCGGGGCTTCGGTCGCGATCTGCACCTGCACGTTGGTCACATCGGGGAAGGCGTCCACCGACAGTTTCATCGCCGCGCGCACGCCGAAGCCGCACACGATCAGCGACAGGACGACCACCACCAGCCGCTGGCTGAGCGCGGCTCGGATCATGGATGCAATCATGGGCTTACTCCAGTTCGGCGCGCTTGCGCTCGTTGTTCAGGTGGAAAGCCCCTTCCACGACGACGGGCGTGCCCTCGTTGAGCCCGCTGATGACCGGACGCATGCCGTCGCTGGCCGGGCCGAGTTCGACCGGCGTCAGGCGGAATCGGTTGGCGGCCCGCTGCACGAAGATGTGGTCGCGGTCGTTGTCGCGCACCACCGCCACGGCGGGCACGGCCAGCGTCTCCATCGCCGAGCCGGCGATGCTCATCGTGGCCAGCATCTGCGGCTTGAGTGCGAGGTCCACGTTCTCGACCTGCGTGCGGATCAGCACCGTGCGCGTCTCCGGTGTCACGGTGTCGGCCACATGGATCACGCGACCGGACAGGACCTTGCCGATGGCCGGGACCGTGATCTCGACCGATTGACCCGCCTTGGCGTTGCGGGCTGTCTGCTCGGGCAGCGAGCCCACCACCCAGACGTTGCTCAGATCGGCCACCGTGAAGAGCGGGTCGCCGGGCTGGGCGACCTGACCCTGACTCACCTTGCGCTCGATGATGACGCCGGACTGGGTGGCCACCACGGCGGTGTGCGGGTACAGGCTGCCCGAATCGCGCAGCTTGGCAATGGCCTCGCGCGGCATGCCGACCAGGGCGAGCTGGTCACCGGCTGCGCGCAACTCGGCACGGGCGATCGACAGCTCCGATTCGCGGCGCTGCAGCTCGGCCGAGCCGATCACGTCGGCCTGGATCAGCTGGCGAGCGCGTTCGACGGCCCGTTCGGCCAGCTGGGTCGAGGCGTTGGCGCGCAGGTAGGTGAGCTGGGCGGTGGTCAGCTCCGGGCTCGCCACATGAGCCAGCACCTGGCCCGGCCGGACGCGGTCGCCCACTTCGGCCAGCACCGTGGTCACCCGGCCCGTGACACCGGCGCCGATGCGGGTCACCTGGCGCTCGTTGGCTTCGATGCGGCCACTGACTTCCAGCGTCGAGGCCACCATGTGGCGTGCCACCTTGTCCACCTTGAAGCGATCGGCCATGGCCGGCTGGACCACGACCTCCATCGGGTCGGCAGGGGTCGCTGCGGCAGACGCTGAAGAGGCGGCGGTGGCGGGCGCCTTGTCCGCCGCCTTGTCACCACAGCCCGTCAGGGCCAGAACGGACAGGATTGCCGCGATCCAGGTCAGAGAGAAAGCAGGAGTCTTTTTCATGGTGTGAGGGAATCAGGGTTGGGTGGCGGGCGGCACGGCATAGCGGCCAGCCAGGGTGTCGAGTTCGATGCGGGCAGCCTGCACCTGGAATCGGGCCTGCAGCAGGTCGGCACGGGCCGAGCGCAGCACACGCTGCGCGTCCAGCACGTCGAGGATCCCGCGCTCGCCGAACTGGTAGGCAGCCTGAGCCACACGCAGCGCGGCCTCGGCGTCCTTGACCACGCCTTCGCTCAGCGCCTGCACGCGCAGGCTGGCGATCTCGAGCGCCTGCCAGGCCAGCCGGACCTGTTCGCGCATTTCCGCGCGCCGGCCAGCCAACCGGCCCCTCAAGCGATCCAGGTCGGCACTCGCTTCGCCGATGGCGCCCTCGCGGCGGTCGAACAGGGGGATCTGCAAGTTCAGCCCCACCGTCGACTGCCGCACTTCCGGCTCGTTGGTCTGGCCCACCCGCACTTCCACCCCGGGAAGCCGGCTTGCCCGCGCGCCGCGCAGCTGCGCCTCGGCCCGGTCGACTTCGGTCTGCATCGCGCGCAGCTCCGGGTTGTCGTTCTCGGCCAGTTGCTGCAGGTCCACCAGGGCGGGCAAGGGCGGGGCTTCATCGAGTGCGCCGCCGAGTGTCCACCGCGACGGCAGCTTGCCAGCCGCCAGCCGGTTCAGCGCCACCAGCACCTGCTCGGCCTGCAGCCGGGCTGTCTGCATCCGCTCGCGGGCGTGCACGATCTCGGCGTCTGCCTTGATCAATTCGTACCGTGCGGCTTCACCGCTGCGCACCCGCAACTGCACGCGCTCTCGCACCTGCTCGAGCAAGGCCAGGTTTTCCTCGCTCACGGTCGCCTCGGCCCGGCGCAGCAGGTACTGCTTGGCCAGCAGGCGCGTTTCGC
>JAJUHM010000143.1 GCA_029279925.1 Aquabacterium olei | reverse complement strand
GGCCGGTGCGTGGCGTACTGCATCACCGGCAGGTAGCTGGGCATGTGCAGGGTCAGCTTGTGGCCGTCCTTGCCTTCGGCTTCGGCCGCAGCGCGGGAGGCGGTCACGACGTCAGCGGGCACCCCAGCGAGCTCATCGACCTTCGCGTAGTAGGCGTAGGCGTCGGTCGCGTCCATCACATGTTCGGAAAAGGCCTGCGACTTCGCTGCCTGCTCTTCCTGGATGGCCGCATAGCGGACCTTGGCTTCGCCCTGCAGCTCGGCGCCGCCCAGCACGAAGCCGCGCAGGGCGTTGTCGAGCGCCCGCTGGCGGGCGGGGCTCAGACGCTGCTCGGCGGGCAGGCCTTGCTGCGCCTCGTTCAGCGCCTTGTACTTGGCGTAGAGCCGCTCGTCCGAGCCCAGTCGGGTGTAGTACTCGGTCAGGCGCGGCAGGTTCTCGTTGTAGGCAGCGCGCAACTCGGGTGTGTCGGCCACGCTGTTGAGGTGGCCCACGGCGCCCCAGGCACGCCCCAGCTTTTCGGTGGCCACATCCAGCAGCAGCGACAAGGCGTCGTAGTCGGCTGGGACATCGGGCCCGGTCACCTTGGCCAGGGCCTCTTCGGCCTCGGCCAGCAGCACGTCCATCGCGGGCGTGACGTGCTCGGGCTTGATCTGGTCGAAAAGCGGCAGGCCGGTGGTGTCAAGCAGGGGGTTGGTGCTCATGGTGTCCTTCAAGGGGCCACGGGTGGCAGCCCCCCGTTGTCGCTGGGTACGGGATGAATGGCAGGTCAGGCGCGCTGGGCAGCCGTCCGTTCGGCCGCTTCCATCGTGTTGACCAGCAACATGGTAATCGTCATGGGGCCGACCCCGCCGGGCACGGGGGTGATGTAGCCCGCCACCTCTTTCAGGCCCGCGAAGTCGACATCACCGCACAGCTTGCCCGCGTCATCGCGGTTCATGCCCACGTCGATGACCACGGCGCCGGGCTTGACCATGTCGGCCGTCAGCACATTGCGCTTGCCCACGGCGGCCACGACGATGTCGGCCTGGCGGGTGTGGTGGGCCAGGTCGGCCGTGCCGCTGTGGGTGATGGTGACCGTGGCGTTGGCCTGCAGCAGCATCATGGCCATGGGCTTGCCAACGATGTTCGAGCGACCAATCACCACCGCGTGCTTGCCGCGCAGGTCCTTCATGCCGATCGATTCGAGCATCTTCATGCAGCCATAGGGCGTGCAGGCCTTGAATCCAACCTCGCCCACCATCAGGGCGCCGGCGCTGGCGACGTGGAAGCCGTCCACATCCTTCAGCGGCGAGATGGCTTCGATGACCTTGTGGTCGTCGATGTGCTTGGGCAGGGGCAGTTGCACCAGGATGCCGTGGATGGTCGGGTCGTTGTTGAGCGCCTCGACGCGGGCCAGCAGTTCGGCCTCGGTCATGGTGGCGTCGTACTTTTCCAGCACGGAGTGGAAGCCGACGTCCTCACAGGCCTTGACCTTGTTGCGCACGTACACCTGGCTGGCCGGGTTGTCGCCCACCAGCACGACGGCCAGACCGGGCTTCAGGCCCTTGGCGGTCAAGGCGGCGGCGCGTTCGGCGACCTCGCTGCGCAGTTGCTTGGAGAGGGCGTTGCCATCGATCAGTTGGGCGGTCATGGGGAACTCCGGGGCGGAAAGAGGTGAATTCGGAAAGGAAAAAGGCCGCGGGTGGCGGCCTTTCTGCAAGAGACGCGGCAAGGGGGCGGCCGGCCTCCGGTTCGTGTGCTTACTTGGTGGCGGCCGGGGCGTTGGCGCCCAGGGCGATCTTCAGGAGATCGGCCACCGTGTTGGCGTTGAGCTTTTCCATCACGTTGGCACGGTGGGCTTCCACCGTCTTGATGGAGATGCCCAGGTCGTCGGCGATCTGCTTGTTCAGGCGGCCGGCGACGATGCGTTCCAGCACCTGGGCTTCGCGGGTGGTCAGGCGCGACAGCAGGGCTTCGCGGCTGGCGGCTTCCTGCGACTGCGAGAAGGCGGCGCGGGCCTGATCCAGCATGCGCTCGACGAGGGCGACCAAGGCGTCTTCCTTGAAGGGCTTCTCGATGAAGTCCATCGCGCCCTTCTTCATGGTGTTCACGGCCATGGGCACGTCGCCGTGGCCGGTGATGAACACGATGGGCAGCGGGGACTTGCGCTCCAGCAACTTGTCCTGCAGCTCAAGGCCACTCATGCCATCCATGCGGATGTCGGCGATCAGGCAGGCGACTTCACGCGGGTCGAATCGGGCCAGGAACGATTCGGCAGAGTCGAAACAGCGCACGCGGTAGTCCTTGCCTTCGAGCAGCCATTGCAGCGAGTCGCGCACGGCCTCGTCGTCGTCAACCACATACACGGTGCCTTTTTTCGGGATCAAGCTCATGGGTTATCGGCAAGCAAGTCGTTGGAAAGGGGCGGAAGGGAGTCCTGGAACTCCTCGGTACCGGCCGCATCGATGGGCAGGGTGAAGGTGAAGCTGCACCCCACGACCACAGAACCATTGTAGAGGTTCTCGGCCTTGATCCGGCCGTGGTGTGACTCGATGATGGAACGGCACAGACTGAGGCCGATGCCCAGGCCCTCCGCCTTGGTGGAGTGGAAGGCTTCGAAGAGGCGGGCCAGCATCTCTTCCTTCATGCCCGGGCCACTGTCCAGCACGGCGAACTCGACCACCTTGCCCTGGTCTTCCAGCACCCGCTGCTGCACGCGCAGGTCGATGTGGCGACGCGATTGCGGCATCTGGCCGCTGTCGATCGCCTCGGCCGCGTTCTTCAGCAGGTTGAGCAGCACCTGCTCGATCAGGATCGGGTCGGCCATGATGGTCGGCAGCCGCGGCGCGATCTGGGCATTGAGGGTGACACGGCGGCGTTTCATTTCGAACACCGCCAGCTCCATCACGGCGTCGGTGATGTCGCGGACACGCGCCGGCTGTCGCTGCGGTTCGCTGCGCTTCACGAACTGGCGGATGCGGTGAATGATCTGCCCCGCACGCTGAGCCTGACGGGAGGTCTTGTCGAGCGCGCTGATCAGCTGCTCGTTGTCGATGTTGCCCGAGCGCACGCGGCTCATCATGCCGCTGCAGTAATTGGAGATGGCCGCCAAGGGCTGGTTGAGCTCGTGCGCGACGGTCGATGCCATCTCGCCCATGGTGATCAGGCGGCTGGTGAACTGCGACTTTTCTGCCTGGCGCGCGGCCGCTTCTTCCGCCTCCTTGCGCGCGGTGATGTCGGTGGCAATCAGCATCTGGGCCAGGTTGCCGTCCGTCCATTGAACGTAGCGCGCGCGCACATCGAACCACTTTTGCACGGTGTCGAGGTAGACCTCGTGCGAATCGCTGCCGGCGTCGGTCAACTCCTGCGCCGGCAGGCCGCCAAAACTGTCGACGGCCTCGTCGGCCTCGCCCTGGTAATCGGGCTGAAGCTCGCCCCCCGTGAGCTGGGCGTGGGCGTCCGGGTTGCCGCCAAACCACAATCGATAGGAGCGGTTGGCGAACAACAGCTCGCCACGCTGGACCGACATCACGGACACGGCCGCGTCCAGCCCTTCGAGCACCGTGGTGAAGCGCTCGTGGGCGGCGGTGAGCTGGTCGCGCACCCGCTTGGCCTCGGTGATGTTGGTGATCGAGGTCATCCAGCCGGTCTGGTCGCCCTGGGCGTCGATCAGCGGCGACACGTACATCCGGGCATCGAACTGGCTGCCGTCACGCCGCTGCATCACCACCTCGATGCCGCCCATGGGGCTGCGCCCCAGCAGCTCTTGCTGGAACATGCGGTTGAACTCGTCGATGCGGTCCTTGGGCCAGTAAGGGTAGGGCGGCACACAGCCGAGCAGCTCTTCCTCGGAGAAGCCGGTCATCGCGCAGAAGGCCGGGTTCACATAGGTGATGCGGCCTTCGAGGTCGATGGTGCGCATGCCGGTCAGCATGGAGTTTTCCATCGCACGCCGGAAGTTCGTCTCCTGCACGAGCGTTTTCTGGATCTGGGCGCGGCGGCGCATGTGGCGCAGCGTGCCCATGAGGGTCCACACCGTCAGGGCGGAGAGCGCCACCACCATCCAGAACAGGGTATTGCCGATCAGGCTGGACGAGGTGCGGAACCCCATGCCCCGAAGGATCAGGCCGTTGCCGACCGGCGTCACGATCACCTCGTGGACAAAGGTCGGTTTCGCCGAGCTTTCGGTGTGGCTGCCCACGGTGCTGGTCAGCGTCTCGCCGTCGAGCCGCACGAGTGCCATGGCGTGCCGGCTGGCCACCTCGCGCGGCACCAGGTAGCGCATCATCGCTTCGAGCGAGTATTCGGTGACCACGGTGCCAACGAAGCCGCTGCGGTCGATCAGGGGGATGTGGACCTGGATGACCTTGGTGGCCAGCGGGTTGGTGTAAGGCTGTGAGTAGACGGGCTGGCTGCGCTCCCGCGCCAAGCGGAAGGCGCTGTGAGACTCCTTCACGTCCTGCAAGGGGTTGTAGACGTCGAGCTGGCGGCTGAACTGGTCAAGGTCCATGCCCTGGCCGGGCTCCAGCAACATGCCCATGGTGGACTGGCTGGCGCGGATCTGCTCGTTGGCCTGCACCCAGGACACGCTGATCACTTCCGGGCGGGCGCGGACGAAATCTGCCGCCTGTTTCATGAACTGGTCAGGATTGACCGTCCGCATCGAGATGTCGCGGGCCAGGCGCAGCAGTTGCTCCTGGTTCTCGATCAGGCGCAGCCGGATTTGCTGCTGCACGACCTCGGTGTCGCGCTTGACAGACTCTTGCTCGCGCTCGATTTCTTCGTTGCGCAGATACCAGAAGGCCGCAATGATGGCCGCCAGAAACAGCAGCACGGACACCAGAGGGCCCAGCGTGGCATAGCGGTCCTGCTGGCTGGGGCTCTGCTTGCGCCACCAACGCCAGAACAGGCGAGTGGGCTGTCCGGCCGTGGTCATCACGGGTACCGCCGGGCTGTGGCTGGAAGACGAAAAAGGCATGGCGGCATTATCGGTGCGGACTCCCACATCGGAATCGGGGGGAAAGCCGGCTATATTGCCTGGGTTTGGCGCCTCGCCACCCCTGGGGTGTCAAACGACATCGTGACCCGATTCCTCGCGTTTATCCACGTGTTCGGAATCCGGCCAAGTGCCCATACTGGGGCGCAAGGCCACTTACTCCAGGAGACTCACCCCATGTCTGCCCATGATCCTTTGCCGTCCGCCTCGCTGGACCTGGATCCCCAAGAAACCCGCGAGTGGCTGGACGCCCTGTCCGGCGTCATCGAGACAGAGGGCCGCAACCGCGCCCATGACCTGCTCGAGACCGTGCTCGACCACGCCCGCCAGGCCGGCATCGACATGCCGTTCTCGGCCACCACGGCGTACGTCAACACCATCCCGGCCGAAGACGAAGCGCGCTGCCCCGGCAACATCGAGATCGAAGAGCGTCTGCGCGCCTACATGCGCTGGAACGCGATGGCGATGGTGGTGAAGGCCAACCGGCACAACCCGGAAGACGGCGGTGACCTGGGCGGTCACATCGGTTCGTTCGCCTCGCTGGCGCACATGTTCGGCGCCGGCTTCAACCATTTCTGGCACGCCGAGAGCGAAGGCCACGGCGGTGACTGCATCTATTTCCAGGGCCACGTGTCGCCCGGCGTCTACGCCCGCGCCTTCCTGGAAGGCCGCCTGACCGAAGAGCAGCTGCTGCATTTCCGCCAGGAAGTCGATGGCAAGGGGCTGTCGAGCTACCCGCACCCGAAGCTGATGCCGAACTTCTGGCAGTTCCCGACGGTGTCGATGGGCCTGGGCCCGCTGATGGCGATCTACCAGGCGCGCTTCCTGAAGTACCTGCATGCCCGTGGCATTGCCGACACGTCGAACCGCAAGGTGTGGGTGTTCTGCGGTGACGGCGAGATGGACGAACCGGAATCGCTGGGTGCGATCGGCCTGGCCGCCCGCGAGAAGCTCGACAACCTGATCTTCGTGGTGAACTGCAACCTGCAGCGCCTGGACGGCCCGGTGCGTGGCAACGGCAAGATCGTGCAGGAGCTGGAAGGCGAATTCCGCGGTTCGGGCTGGAACGTGATCAAGCTGCTGTGGGGCAGCGACTGGGATCCGCTGCTGGCCAAGGACAAGGACGGCCGCATGCGCAAGATCATGATGGACATCCTGGACGGCGATTACCAGGCCATGAAGGCCAACGACGGCGCCTTCGTCCGCAAGAACTTCTTCGAGCGCGACCCGCGCGTGGCCGAACTGGTCTCGAAGATGACGGACGAGCAGATCTGGGCGCTGCGCCGTGGCGGCCACGACCCGCAGAAGGTGTACGCCGCCTACCACCGTGCAGTGAACCACAAGGGCCAGCCGACCGTGCTGCTGATCAAGACGGTCAAGGGCTTTGGCATGGGCAAGGCCGGTGAGGGCAAGAACACCGTTCACCAGACCAAGAAGCTGACGGACGACGACATCCGCTACTTCCGCGATCGCTTCAACATCCCCATCCCGGACAGCGAGCTGCCGAAGATTCCGTTCTTCAAGCCGTCTGAAGACTCGCCGGAGATGAAGTACCTGCACGAGCGCCGCAAGGCCCTCGGCGGTTACCTGCCGAGCCGCCGTTCGCGCGCGGAGGAGCAGTTCACCATTCCGCCGCTGGAGACGTTCAAGGCTGTGCTCGAGCCGACCGCGGAAGGCCGCGAGATCTCGACCACACAGGCCTATGTGCGCTTCCTGACGCAGCTGCTGCGTGACAAGGAGCTGGGCCCGCGCGTCGTGCCCATCCTGGTGGACGAGGCCCGCACTTTTGGCATGGAGGGGCTGTTCCGCCAGATCGGCATCTACAACCCTAAAGGCCAGCTCTACACCCCGGTGGACAAGGACCAGGTCATGTACTACCGCGAGGACAAGGCCGGCCAGATTCTGCAAGAGGGCATCAACGAGGCGGGTGGCATGGCCAGCTGGATCGCGGCGGCCACGTCGTACAGCACCAACAACCGCATCATGGTGCCGTTCTACATCTACTACTCGATGTTCGGCTTCCAGCGCATCGGGGATTTGGCCTGGGCGGCGGGCGACATGCAGGCGCGCGGCTTCTTGCTGGGCGGCACGAGTGGCCGCACCACGCTCAACGGCGAGGGCCTGCAGCACGAGGACGGCCACAGCCACATCCTGGCGGGCACCATTCCCAACTGCATCAGCTACGACCCCACCTTCGCGCACGAGGTGGCGGTCATCATCCACCATGGCTTGAAACGCATGGTGGAAAAGCAGGACAACGTGTTTTTCTACATCACCCTGCTCAACGAGAACTACGCCATGCCGGGCCTGACCCCCGGCACGGAGGAGCAGATCATCAAGGGGATGTATCTGTTCAAAGAAGGCGCGAAGCTCACGCCGCGGGTGCAGTTGCTCGGCTCCGGCTCCATCCTGCGCGAGAGCCTGTTTGCGCAGGAACTGCTGGAGAAAGACTGGGGCGTGGCCGCCAATGTGTGGAGCTGCCCGAGCTTCAACGAGCTGGCCCGCGAGGGGCAGGACTGCGAGCGCTGGAACCTGCTGCACCCCACCGAGCCGCCGCGCGTGCCCTTCGTCACCCAGCAACTGGACAAGCACACCGGCCCTGTGGTGGCCTCGACCGACTACATGAAGGCCTACGCCGATCAGATCCGCGCCTTCATCCCCAAGGGGCGCAGCTACAAGGTGTTGGGCACCGACGGTTTTGGCCGCAGTGACTTCCGCAGCAAGCTGCGCCAGCACTTCGAGGTCAACCGCCACTACATCGTCGTGGCCGCGCTCAAGGCCCTGGCCGAAGAAGGCACCGTGCCGGCAGCCAAGGTGGCCGAGGCCATCGCCAAATACGGCATCGACACCGAAAAGCTCAACCCCCTGCACGCCTGATGGCCGGGAGACGATAAATGGCATTGATCGATGTGAAGGTCCCGGACATCGGGGATTTCAAAGACGTGGCGGTCATCGAGTTGCTGGTCAAGCCCGGTGACCGGGTGGCGGTGGATCAGTCGCTGATCACGGTGGAAAGTGACAAAGCGTCGATGGAGATCCCCTCCAGCCACGCCGGCGTGGTCAAAGAGCTGAAAGTACAACTCGGCGACAAGGTCAGCGAGGGCTCGGTGGTGCTGACGCTGGAGGCCGAAGGCGCAGCGGCCGCGGCCGCCCCTGGGGTGAGCACCACGGCTGCTGCTTCTGCGGCACCGATCGCTTCTTCCGGCCCGGCTCTGCGGTCAATCTGGTGGAGGGCTGGCTGCCCG
>JAJUHM010000142.1 GCA_029279925.1 Aquabacterium olei | reverse complement strand
TGCGCACCGGCACGCGCTGCACGATCTTGATCCAGTTGCCCGTCGCGTTCTGCGCGGGCAGCAGCGCAAACGCCGCGCCCGTGCCCGCGCCGAGGCCAGCCACCTTGCCGTGGTAGACCACCTTGCTGCCGTAGACGTCGGCCGTCAGCGTGGCGGGCTGGCCGATGCGGACCCGCTGCAGCTGACTCTCCTTGAAGTTCGCGTCCACCCAGGGCTGACCCAGCGTGACGAGGGCCATCAGCGGCGTGCCCGCCTGCACCCGCTGGCCCACCTGCACGCTGCGCTTGGCCACATGGCCGTCCACCGGCGCGGGCAGGTTCACGCGTTGTGCAGCCAGCCAGGCCTCACGCACGCGCGCCGCTGCGCGTGCCACATTGGGATGGTCCGCCACCTGGGTGCCATCCGTCAGGGCGCGGTTGGCACCCCACTGTTCACGCGCGGCCACCAGGGCCGACTCCGCAGCCGCCAGGGCACTGCGCGCCGCAGACAGTTGTGCCGCGGCATGCTGATACTCTTCCTTGCCTACGGCACCGCTGGCCAGCAGCGGGCTGCGGCGGCTGACGTCTTCCTGAGCACGGGCCACCTCACTGCGCGCCTTGTCGACATCGGCCTGACGCAAGGCCACCTGCGCCTGCAAGCTGCCGTTGTTGGCATACAGAGTCCGCACCTCGCGCACCGTCTGAGCCAGCTGGGCGCGCGCCTGGTCCAGCGCCACCTGGGCGTCGGCCGGATCCAGTTTGACCAGCACCTGCCCCGCCTTGACCAGGTCGGTGTCGTCCGCCCCGATCGCGAGCACGGTGCCCGCCACCTGCGGCGTGATCTGGATCACATTGGCCTGCACGTAAGCGTTGTCGGTGTGCTCGTAGTGGCTGCCGACCAGGGCATACCAGGTACCCCATGCCCCACCGCCCAGCAACACGACGGCGGCCACCACGGCCAGGGCCTTGCGGCGACGGGGGGCGGCTGCGGCAGCCGCGGGCAAAGAATCGTTCGGGGTCTGGCTCATGAGCGTGCTCCGGTCGCCTGCGAAGCCGGCGGGGTCGAGGGGGAGGAAGGGGATGCAACGGGCGGTGCGGACGCCGCGGCCGGGCTGCCGCCCAGAGCACGCACCAGCGCCAGCTGGTTGTCGATCTGCCGCGCGTGCAAATCCACCGCCAGGCGGCGCTGGTTCAACACGGCGGACTCGGCTGTCAACACCTGCAGGTAGCTGCCCAGACCGGCCTGATAGCGCGCGCGTGCCAGGCTGTAGGCGGCCTCGCTGGCAACCAGGGCCTTGGCCTGCTCGTCACGCTGACGCTGCAGGGATCGGCCACTGCCCAGGTTGTCTGCCACCTCCTGCACGGCCTGCAGCACGGTCTGGTTGTAGCGGGCCACGGCCGCGTCTTCATCCGCCACACTGCCTCGCAAGCCGGCCTCGCGGCGCTCCCCGTCCAGCAAGGGCAGGTTGATCGCCGGCAACAGACCCCATTGCAGGCTGCCCGGGTGGATCAGGCGATCAAGGCCGATCGCACCATAGCCCGCGAAGGCGCGCAGATCGATGTTGGGGTAGTAGGCCGCGCGCGCCGCCTTGACGCGGGCCCCTGCCGACTCGGCACGCCACAGCGCGGCCATGACATCGGCCCGGCGCGACAACAGATCGACCGGGATCGCGGCCGGCTCGGCCAGCGCGTGCAGCCGCGCCAGCGAAGGGCTGAGCGCATCCTGCGCATCGGGGAACTGCCCGAGCAGCACGGCCAACGCGCGGCGGGCCTGCCCGATCTGGTCATCCAGCGCTTCGATCTGCTGACGGGCATCCGGCAGGCTCGCCTCGCCCTGCCGCAGCTCGACCTGGGTGTCCAGGCCCGCGGCCACCCGCTGCCGGATCAGGCTCAGGGTTTCCTCGCGCTGCGCCAGCAGGCGCGCCGCCACCTCGCGCTGGCTCAGCAAGCGAGCCAGCTGAACATGGGTGCGGGCCACCTGGGTGCTCAACAGCAACTGCGCGGCATGCGCATCGGCCTCGGCGGCGCGCGCCTCCCCGACGGCCGCGGCCAGCTCGGCGCGCTGACGGCCAAACAGGTCCAGCTCCCAGGCCCCTTCGAGCTGCAGGGTGCCGCTTTCGCGGACCGTGCCGGCCAGGGGATAGGGGTAGAGCCCATGCTCGGTGTAGCGCTGGCGAGCCAGTTCACCGCGCGCCTGCAGATGCGGAGCGTCCGCTCCTCCCGCCTGCAGACGGGCCGCCTCGACCCGGGCCAGGCGCGCGCGGGCCACCGCCATCGACGGGTTGTCCTGCAAGGCCCGCTCGATCAGCCGGTCCAGCTCCGTGTCCCCGAGTTCGTGCCACCAGGCCGACACCGGGGCCGCGAAGCGGGCGTCACCCCGTGGGCCCTCAAGGCGCGCCGCATCGGGTGCAAGCGGCTGCACGGTCGGCCGGATGCCGGCCGGGCTGCCGCAGCCGGTCAACACCGCCACGCTGCATGCCAGCGCCAGCGCGCCCCACGTGCTGACCGGTCGGGGGTGCCGACGGCCGGGTTCGGAAACGGTCGATTCGAAGCCAGACATCGGGCCTCCGGAGAAAAGTCGATCAGCGTTCATTCGGCACTGCCCGCCGCGTCGGAGCGGGCGCGAAAGGCTTCGGCGTTGGCCTCCATGCGCCGCAGCATGTCCAGCAAAGTGCGCCACTCTTCTTGGGTGAAGCCCGCCAGGTAGGCGTTCATGACCTCGCACAGCACACCGGGCACCGGGGCAACGGCCTCTTCGCCTTCGGCCGTGAGCGCCAGGTGAACCACCCGCCGGTCTTCGGTCGAGCGTTGCCGGCTCACCAGGCCCTTGGCTTCCAGCCGGTCCAGCGTCCGCGTCAAAGCGCCTGGGTCGGTCCGCAGTTCACGCGACAACTCGGCCAGCGTGCTCATGCCCGTCTTCTTCATGGTGAACAAGGGGGCCCACTGCGCATTGGTCAGCCCCACATCGCCCAGCCGGTGATCCACTTCGGTCACCAACAACTGGATGATGCGGCGCATCAGGTACCCGACACTGTCCTGACGGCAGAAGCGGTCCTCGGCATAGAACGCCGCGGGCGGCACAGGCACATCCGGCATGGTTGACTTCTTCGACATGGCTTCATTTTGTTTGCCTATGCAAATATTGTCAAGGCTGATAATGCGCTCGTCATCTCGCCCTCGCTCATGACCACCCACGCCTCCACCACCGCCCCGGCAGCCACCCCTCCAGCTCAGCCTCCGGCCGGCTCCGCCGCCTCGCTGCGCGCGCTGGCGCCCTACCTGCGGCCACATCGCACCCGCATGGCCCTGGCCTTCGTGTTCCTCGTGCTTGCAGCGCTGACCACGCTCGTCCTGCCGCTGGCCCTGCGCGCACTGATCGACCAGGGCATCGTCGCCGCCGATCCCGGTGAGCGGGTGATGGCCCTGCGCGAGCACTTTCTGGCGCTCTTCGGCGTCGGACTGGCGCTGGGCGTGTTCTCGGCGTCGCGCTACTACATGGTGACCTGGCTGGGCGAGCGCATCACCGCCGACCTCAAGCGGGCGGTCTACGCTCACGTGCTGCGCCAGAGCCCGGCCTTCTTCGAGACCACGCAGAGCGGTGAAGTGTTGTCACGCCTGACCGCCGACACGACCCTCATCCAGACCGTCGTCGGCTCCAGCTTCTCGATGGGCCTGCGCAACGCCATCATGGCCGCCGGTGCGCTGCTGATGCTGGTCGCCACCAACCCGTACGTCATGGCCCAGGTCCTGGGTGGCCTGGTGCTGGTGGTGCTGCCAGCGGTGGTCTATGGCCGCCGGGTGCGCAAGCTGTCGCGCGCCAGCCAGGACAGACTGGCCGACTCCAGCGCCATCGCTGCCGAGGTGCTCAACGCCGTCCCGGTGGTGCAGAGCTACACGGCCGAGGCACGCGAGGCCGCCCGCTTCGACGCCGCCACCGAGAAAGCGTTCGGCACGGGGGTGCGTCGCATCCGGGCCCGCGCGGCGCTGGTGGCCTTCATCATCACCGCCACCACCGGCGCCCTGCTTTGGGGGCTTTATCAGGGCACACAAGCCGTGATGGACGGGCGGATCTCCGCAGGCCACCTCGGCCAGACGGTGGTCTATGTCATCCTGCTGCTGAGCTCGGTGGCCGCGCTGTCCGAAGTCTATGGCGACATCCTGCGGGCCGCCGGCGCCACCGAGCGGCTGATGGAGCTGCTGGCCACGCGCTCGCCCATCGCCTCCCCTCCGCGGCCGCTTCCCCTGCCCGCCCTGCAGGGCGGCACCGGTGTGCGGCTGCAGAACGTCCAGTTCCACTACCCCTCACGGCCTCAGCATCCGTCGCTCGACGGGTTCACGCTCGACGTCGCACCCGGCGAGACCGTGGCCCTGGTGGGCCCCAGTGGTGCCGGCAAGAGCACCGTGTTCCAGCTGCTGCTGCGCTTCTACGACCCGCAACACGGGCACATCGCGCTCGACGGCCTGCCCATCGCCCAGCTGGCCCTGGAAGACCTGCGGCAGCGCATCGGCATCGTCCCGCAGGACAGCACCATCTTCTCGGCCTCGGCCATGGAGAACATCCGCTATGGCCGACCGGACGCCAGCGACGCCGAGGTCGTGGCCGCCGCGCGGGCTGCCCACGCGCACGATTTCATCTCGGCCCTGCCCGAGGGCTATGACACCTTTCTGGGCGAGCGCGGCGTGCGCCTGTCGGGCGGGCAGCGCCAGCGCATCAGCATTGCTCGCGCCATCCTGAAGAACGCCCCGCTGCTGCTGCTGGACGAGGCCACGAGCGCCCTCGACACCGAAAGCGAACGGGCCGTCCAGGCCGCGCTGGAAGAGGCCATGAAAGACCGCACGACCCTGGTGATCGCTCACCGCCTGAGCACGGTGGTGAACGCCGACCGCATCGTGGTGATGGACCAGGGGCGCATCGTCGACATCGGCCGGCACACGGACCTGCTGGCGCGCAACGGGCTGTATGCCCGGCTGGCCGCGATGCAGTTCGACCACGCGTCCACCGGCGCCTGAGGGCGGGCACGCCACGTGCCAAGACGCGGGGTGCGGCCGCCGTGTCGGCCTTGTCCCTGCGGTCAACGTGGGCAGTGGCAGCCGCGTTGAACCCGAGAGGCAGATACTTGCCCGCATCGAAGAACACAAAGGAAACGCCATGACCCAGCACCGTCATTTCACCCGCATCACCCTCGTGTCCGCCCTGAGCGCCGCGTTCTTCGTGACCGGCTGTGCCAACATGGACGAACGCCAGCAGACCACCGCCAAGGGGGCCGCCATCGGCACCGTCGCGGGCGCCGTGCTGGGCGCGGCCACGGGTGGCAAGAACACCGTCCGCGGTGCCGCCATCGGCGGTGTGGCCGGCGCCATTGCTGGCAACGTCTGGTCGCGCCGCATGGAAGAGCAGCGCCAGGCCATGGAACAGGCCACCGCCGGCACCGGCGTGGACGTCGTGCGCACGCAGGACAACCAGCTCAAGCTCAACATCCCCAGCGACATCTCGTTTGCCACCGGCAGCGCGGCCCTCCAGCCCCAGCTGCGGACCGTGCTGCAGCAGTTCGCCGAGGGCCTGCGCGCCAACCCCGGCACCCTGGTGCGCGTGGTGGGCCACACCGACAACGTAGGCAGCGATGCCAGCAACAACACCCTGTCGATCGCCCGCGCCGACACCGTGCGCGATTTCCTGGAAGACCGGGGCGTGAGCCGCTCCCGCATCGAAGCCGTGGGCCGCGGTGAGCGTGAGCCGATCGCCAGCAACGACACGGCCGATGGCCGCGCGAAGAACCGCCGTGTCGAGATCTTCCTGCGCGAGCCCGAGGCCGCCGCCGGCACCGTCCGTTGACCCGCCTCACCCGCGCGCACAGCCCTCCCGTAGAATGGAGGGCTTTTTTTCACCTCTGCGAGCCACGCTGATGAGCCCGTTGTCCCACCGCCCCGTGCGCAGCCAGTACGAAGACTTCATGCGCCTCGTCCACACGACGGGCGTGCTCAAGACGGACCGCACCGGCACCGGCACCCGCAGCGTGTTCGGTCACCAGATGCGCTTCGACCTGAGCGAAGGCTTTCCGCTGGTCACGACCAAGAAGGTGCACCTGAAGTCCATCATCGTCGAGTTGCTGTGGTTCCTGCGCGGTGACGACAACGTGAAGTGGCTCCAGGAGCGCGGCGTCACGATCTGGGACGAATGGGCCCGCGAAGACGGCTCGCTCGGGCCGGTCTATGGCGTCCAATGGCGCAACTGGCCGAAGCCCGATGGCACCCACGTCGACCAGATCACCGAGGTGGTCCGGCAACTCAAGACCTCACCGGATTCACGCCGCATCATCGTCAGCGCCTGGAACGTCGGCCTGATCGAGCAGATGGCGTTGCCGCCCTGCCACGCCTTCTTCCAGTTCTACGTTGCCCCGCCGCAGGCGGAAGGCGAGCGCCCCAAGCTCAGCTGCCAGCTCTACCAGCGCAGCGCCGACATCTTCCTGGGCGTGCCCTTCAACATCGCCAGCTACGCGCTGCTGACCCACATGCTGGCCCAGCAATGCGACATGGACGTCGGCGATTTCATCTGGACCGGCGGCGACTGCCACATCTACAGCAACCACACCGAGCAGGTCGAACTGCAGCTCAGCCGCACGCCCTACCCCTACCCGGTGCTGAACATCAAGCGCAAGCCCGATTCGATCTTCGACTACGCATACGAAGACTTCGAAGTGACCGAGTACCAGCACCACCCGGCCATCAAGGCCCCGGTCGCCGTCTGAGCGGCGGCACCCGTCATGTCTGCCCCAGCCCGCAAACCCCGCACCCTCAGCCTCATTGCCGCCGTCGCGGCCAACGGCGCCATCGGCAAGGACAACGAGCTGCTGTGGCACCACCCGCTGGACCAGAAGCACTTTCGGGCCACCACAATGGGGTGCCCGGTCATCATGGGACGACGGACCTGGGACTCCCTGCCCGCGCGCTTTCGCCCCCTGCCCGGTCGGCGCAACGTGGTGGTGACGCACAACCGCGATCTGCAGGCCCCGGGTGCCGAGGTCGTGCACACGCTGGATGAAGCCCTCAGCCGGACGGCCGATGCCGACAAGGTGTTCGTGATGGGCGGCGGACAGCTGTATGCCGCCGCCCTGCCCCTGGCTGACGAGCTGGTGTTGACAGAAATCCACACCGCGTTCGACGCCGACACCTTCTTCCCCGACTGGCCCAGAGGGGACTTCTCCGAGGCGTTCCGTGAGGAACACCACGCTGACGGCGCCGGGCAACCGTCTTTCGCCTTCGTGACTTACCACCGGCGTCGCTGAGACGCAACGCTGGCCAGCACCAACACCCGAGGCGTGCGCTGCGCGATCGCCGTGGCGCGCTTGCAGTCTCGGCACAGAGCGGCGAGACTTCGTGCCGTGGCGTGCCAGGCCCCCTCTGGCGAACGCGTTTTTCCCCGGCAAGGTACATGGCAGCATGAAACGACGCGCAGTTCTGGCCGGCAGCCTTGGCGTGCTGTCATCCGGCCTGCTGAGCGGTGCCGCACTCACGGGATGCCAAGCCTCCGCCCCGCCATTGCGTGTGGCGCTCAATGCCTGGATCGGCTATGCGCTGCTCTTTCTGGCGCGCGAACTGGGCCACCTGCGCGAATCCACCGCCCGCCTGGTCGAGTTTCCGTCCAACACGGCGAGCCTGCTCGCCATGGCCAACCACGGGGTGTCGGTGGCCGCGCTGACGCTGGACGAGCTGCTGTTGGCGCGTGACGGCGGACTGAACCTGAAAGCCGTTCTGGTCTTCGACGAGTCGCACGGCGCCGATGTGGTGATGGTTCATCCATCCATCCACCGCGTCACGGCCCTCAAGGGCAAGCGGATCGGCGTGGAGTCGACCGCCGTGGGTGCGCTGATGCTGTCGCGCCTGCTTGAGGCTGCAGGGCTTGCAGCCACGGACCTGGTCAAGGTCACGCTGACAGCCGATCAGCACGTGCAGGCCTATGCCGCAGGCGAGGTCGACGCGGTCATCACCTTCGAGCCGATGGCGTCCCAGCTTCGCGCAGCCGGCGCAAGACCGTTGCTCGACAGCAGTCACTTTCCCGGGTTGATCGTCGACGTCCTGGCCATCGGGGCCGAAGTCGGAGCGCAGGGCGAATCCCACCTGCGGGATCTCATCCGCGCCTATTTCCTGGCGCTGAGCCACCTCAAGACCCAGCCAGACGACGCCGCACGCCGGCTGGCGCCCTACCAGCAGCTGGGCACTGCCGACGTCCTGGAAGCCTTCCGCGGCATCCACCTGCCCGACCCCACCGAGAACCGGCTCTGGCTGACGGGCCGCGACGCGCAGCTATGCCGGTCGGCTGACACGGTGGGCCGACTCATGCACGAGGCCCGGCTGCTGCGCACCC
>JAJUHM010000141.1 GCA_029279925.1 Aquabacterium olei | reverse complement strand
AGGCCATTGAGACAGCATCACCCCGGCCACGATGAGCGCCGCACCGATCAGGGCGCGGCCGGCCAGCACTTCATTGATGTACCAGATGGCCGTGAGCGAGGCAAACACGGGCTCCAGCCCGTAGATCAGGGCGGCCTCGACCGCGCGAACGCGGGCCTGGCCCCAGGCCTGCAGCCAGACGATGCCGGCGCTGGCCAGCAGGCCGAGGTAGATGAGCGGCAGGGCATGGCTTGCGGCGCGGGTGAGCACGTCGGCGGGCGCAATGCCCTGCCACGCCACACCGCCCGCGCCCAGTCCCAGCATCACGACGGCCTGTATGGCGGCCAGCCGTTCCGGGCGGCTGCGTTGCGGCGCGCGCGCGCAGTACTCGAACAGCAGAACGTACACGGCGTAGACGAAGGCGCTGACCAGCGTCAGTGTGTCGCCCAGGCTCCACGGTGCGGCTTCGTAGAACAGCCCGTACATGCCGACCACGCTGAGTGCCGCGCCCACCAGCACCGGCCAGCCCAGGCGCTGCCCCAGGCCGGCGGCCAGCAGGGGCACGATGACGACGTTCAGACCTGTGATGAAGGCGTTGCGGTTGCTGCTGGTGAGGCCCAGGCCGCTGACCTGCAGCGCCGTGGCCACGAACATCACGGTGCCCATCAGCAGGCCCCACCGCAGTTCATGCGCCTGCACCCCGCGCAGAAAGGGCCACAGCACGGCGCAGGCCACCGCGAAGCGCAGGGAGATGATCTCCAGCGCCTGCAGGTCGCCGCTCATGGCCTTCATGGCCGGGAAGGTGGTGCCCCAGACCGCCGTCACCAGCAGCAGGGCCAGGATGCCGTTGCGGTGACGGGTGCCCCCGAGCGGGGGCGAGGCAGAAGGAGAGGAGGACAAGCGATGGACGGGGTCAGTTGAAGGTGTAGCGGGCCATCAGGTTGAAGCGCGACATCGAGCCCTTCTCTCCGGCCAGCGTCTCGCGCTCGCCCCAGATGTACTCGGCGCCCAGGTCCACGTTCTTCACCGGGTTGTAGATCAGACCGGCGTGCAGCTGGTACATCCGCTTGTTGATGCCGAACTGGCCGGTGCCCAGGCCATTGGCCAGCGCGAAGTCGGTGTAGGTGTTGTGGAAGTTCTTCTGCCAGCCGCCGACGAGGTTGGCCCGCAGGGTGTCGCTGGCCTTGTACTGGTAGCCCAGCACCAGGCCGAGTGCGCGCTCCATCAGGATGCGGTTGGCCGTTTCGTCGACGATGGCGCCTTCCAGGTAGTTGAAGTAGCGGCCCACGCCGTCGCCATAGGTCATGCCCAGGCTCAGCGCGTCCTGGCCGCCGCGCAGCTTGATCAGGCCGGTGCCGGCGATGCCGTAGCCGCGCTTGGCGGCGTCCACCGCGCGGTCGGCGCTCAGGATCTTCACTTCCTGCGTCACGCCGCGCAGGCTGGCCGCGCCCCAGTCGTAGCCCTTGTCCCAGCGCAGGACCAGATCGGGCGTCTTCGAGAAGCCTGACTTGGTGACGGAGCCCGAGGCATCGAGCGCATAGCTCACCGGGTTCTCCACGGCCACGGTCAGCCCACCCAGATCGGGCGTGGCATAGGTGTAGCGCACCACCGGCTGACGGATGAAGGTCGAGCCGATGGGGCCGTTGAAGTCGACCGTCTCGGGCGCGTTGTCCACGTCCATGAAAGTCGACCAGGTCTGCCCCACCGTGAAGCCGGCGAACGTGGCCACGGCCTGACGCAGGCGGAAGTTGTACGAGTTGGTGGCCTGCTGGGTGTAGATGGCCTTCACGTCGCCGCTGACGGCCGAGCCGCCCAGACGCGGGTCGTTGTTGAAGTCGCCTTCGAGCTTGATGCCCAGCGGGCCGTACGACGTCGGCGTGGACGTCTCGATGCCGATGCGCGAGGTGCGGGCGTGCAGGTAGGTCTCCCCCTTGCGCGCGGTGCTGCCGTTCAGCGGGGCGTAGGGCAGGAAGGTCGAGTAATCGATGTCACCGCTCGAGCCCTTGAACTCGTGCACGGCGTTCACTTCCACGTGGCCATACAGGCGGATCGAGGTGTCCGAGCCCGGCAGACGGAAGCTGCCCGGGATGTCGCCGGCCACCACGGCGTCCTTCTGCCTGAGCTCGACCTGCTCGATGCGCTCCGTCAGGGCCGCGGTGTCGACCGCAGGCTCGGGCGAGGCCACCACGGCGGGGGCGGGCGCCGGCCTGGCAGCCTGCTGCCCCTTTAGCTCGTCCAGTTCCTTGCGCAGGCGCATCACCTCGTTGCGCAGCAACTCGAAATCCTTGGCCGACTGGGCCAGGGCGGGCAGGGACGTGACGGAGGCGGCCAGCAGGGCCAGGCTCAGGGCGCTACGTTTCATCATGGTGTGCCTTTGCATGGGGAAAGGGGGATGGGGCTCAATGCGCGATCTGGCCGAGAAAGGCCCGGATGCGCGGGTTGTCCTGCTCGTCGAAGAAGGCGGCGGGTGGGCGGTCCTGCAGGATCTCGCCCTGGTTGAGGAACAGCACGCGGTCGGCGACCTCTCGGGCAAAGCCCATTTCGTGGGTGACGATGATCATCGTCATGCCGCTGCGGGCGAGCTGCTTCATCACGTCCAGCACTTCCTTGACCATTTCCGGGTCGAGGGCCGACGTGGGCTCGTCGAACAGCATGACCTTGGGCTCCATGGCCAGCGCGCGCGCAATCGCCACGCGCTGCTGTTGCCCGCCCGACAGGGCAAACGGATGCTTGTGTGCGTGGGCTTCCATGCCCACCTTGCGCAGCAGCGCCATGGCCTTGGCCTCGGCTTCGGCCTTCGGTGTGCCGCGCACACGGCGGGGTGCGCGCGTCACGTTGTCCAGCACGGTCAGGTGCGGGAACAGGTTGAACTGCTGGAACACCATGCCGACCTCGCGGCGCAGGGCGTTCAATGCCTTCGCGTCATCGCTCACCTCGATGCCATCGACGGTGATGGTGCCGCTGTCGTGCTTTTCCAGCCGGTTGAGCATGCGCAGCAGCGTGCTCTTGCCGGAGCCCGACGAGCCGAGGATGACCGTGACCTTGCCTGCGTCGAAGTGGGTGCTGACGTTGCGCAGCACCTGGTGCGTGCCGAAGGCCTTCTGCACCTGCTGCACGGTGATGAACGGTTGCGGGGCGGTCATGGTCGGCGGCCCTCCACGTCGTAGCGGTGCTCGATGGCGTCCGAGATCTGCGTGAGCATGGTCGTCAGCACAAGGTAGATGCAGGCCGTGGTGACCAGCGTGGCCATGGGCTGGAAGGTGGCGGCCTGGATGCGGTTGCCGACGTTGGTCAACTCGACCACACCGATGGTGTAGGCCAGCGACGAGTCCTTCAGCAGCGAGACGATGTTGTTCACCAGCGAAGGCAGCGAAATCTTCATCGCCTGCGGGAACACGATGTCGACAAAGGTGTACCAGGACGACATGCCGAGCGAGCGCGCGGCTTCCATCTGCCCCTTGGGGACGGCCTGCAGCCCCGAGCGGATGGCTTCGGCGTTGTAGGCGCCGATGTTGAGCGCCAGCGCGATGCAGGCCGAGGTGAAGTCGCTCAGCCGCAGCGAGGGGATCAGCGCGGGCAGTGCGAAGTACACGAACAGCACCTGGACCAGCAGCGGCGTGCCACGGACGATCCAGATGTAGAGCGCGGCAAGCCAGCGCAGGGGGGCGATGCGCGAGAGCTTGCCCATGGCCGCCACCAGCCCGATGGCGATGCCGGCCAGGCCGGAGACCACGGTGAGCTCGACGGTGACGAGCGTGCCGTCGGCAAAGTCGCGGGCGGCCGGACCGATGGGCTCGGGTGCCCAGGACAACGGAATGGCCATCAGCAACAGGAACAGGACGAGCGCAGCACTCGCCACCACCATGGTGGCGGTGCTGCGGGTCGACCTGCTCCAGCTGGTGGGCCAGCCAGGCAGGGTCAGCATGGTGTCAGGTCCTCGGGCTTACTTGCAACGAACGTCTTCGTTGAAGTACTTCTTCGACAGCGCGGTGTAGCTGCCGTCGGCCATGACCTCGGCCAGGGCCTTGTTGTAGCCAGCGGCCACGCTCTGGTTGCCCTTGGCCACCGCAGCGGCAATGCGCTCGATGAAAACCATGTCGCCGGCCTTCATGCCGGCGTTGGGTGCGGCAGCCAGGGCCTGCTTGGCGACGAAACGGTCGCTGACCCAGGCGTCGACCCGGTGGCTCAGCAACGCGGTGCGGGCGTCGGTGTCCTTGGGGAAGTTCTTCACTTCCTTGATGCCGGGCAGCTTCTTGACGCTTTCGAGGTAGGTGGTGCCGGTCTGCACGGCCACGACCTTGCCCGCCAGATCGGCGCCGGTGCGGATGGCCGGGTCCAGGGCCACGACCTGTCCACCCGAACAGTAGTGCGGGTTGGCGAAGGTCACGGCCTTGGCGCGCTCTTCCGTGACGCCGTGCGAGGCGATCACCAGGTCCCAGCGGTCCTGACGCAGGCCCGCCAGCAGGGCGTCGAAGCCCAGCACCTTCCACTCGATGCCCAGGCCCATCTTCTGGACCACCAGTTCGGCCAGCTCGACTTCAAAGCCCGTGAGCTTGGTGCCCTGGAAATAGTTGAACGGCGGGAACTGCCCCTCGGTGGCGACGACGATCTTGCCGTCCTTCTTGATGTCGTCCAGGCTGCGCGCCTGGGCGCCGAGGGCGGCCATCAGGCCGATGGCGATCAGCGCGCCGCGTCGAATCCACTTGCCGGGTTGCGTCATGGTGAGGGTCCTTGGGAGAGGTCAGTCGGTCAGGCAGGGGCCGGTAATAGCAGGAACCATGCCTATCCCGAACCCATCCGGCCCACCCCTCCGGCGGCGCCCGCTCAACGGCGCATCAAAGTGCTCTTGCCGAACAGGCTCTCGATCAGGTCCACGGCAAGCTGGGCGGTCTGGTTGCGCACATCCAGCGCCGGATTCAGCTCGACCACGTCCAGCGAGGCCAGCCGCCCGGTGTCGGCGATCATCTCCATGCAGAGCTGCGCTTCGCGGTAGTTGGGCCCCCCGCGCACCGTCGTCCCCACTCCGGGGGCGATGTCCGGATCCAGGAAATCGACATCCAGGCTCACGTGCAGGTGGGTGTGCTCATCCAGGTCGAGCAGGGCCTGCTCCATGGTGTGGCGCATGCCCATTTCGTCGATGTAGCGCATGTCGAACACCTCGATGCCCGCTTCGTGCACAAAGCGTTTTTCGCCTTCGTCCACGCTGCGGATGCCGATCTGGCGGATGTCGGCGGGCGACAGCGCCGGCACGTGCCCACCGATGTGGGTGAGTTCGGCCGGGCCGTGCCCGCACAGGCAGGCCACCGGCATGCCGTGGATGTTGCCGGTGGGCGTGAGCGCCGCCGTGTTGAAGTCGGCATGGGCATCGAGCCACAGCACGCGCAGCTTGCGTCCGGTGGCGCGACAGTGGCGGGCCACCGCGCTGATCGAGCCGATGCCCAGGCAGTGATCGCCGCCCAGCACGATGGGCAGACGCCCGCCTTGCAACTCGGCAAACACCGCATCGTGCAAAAGCTCATTCCACTTCACCACCTCGGGCAGGTGTCGGAAGCCGTCGACTGCGGGCTCCCAGGGGTTGTCGGGGCCATGCAAATCTCCGGAATCCCGTACATCGAGTCCGAAATGTCGGATGGCCTGGGCGATGCCGGCCACGCGCAGGGCACTGGGGCCCATGCGGGCGCCGATGCTGCCGGCCCCCACGTCGGTGGGAACGCCGATCAGGCTGACGCCCTGGATGTCGGGGTGGATCATGCTGCGTGTCGTGTCGCGGGTTGAGGGGCGGCTGGTGTGCTGCAATCGGCGGGCCCGGCCGCCTCGCCCAGCGCGGCAAAGAGGTTCTTCGGATCCGGCAACTGCGGGATCAGGTCCAGCGGTTCACCGAGCCCATGTCGCCGGGCGGCTTCCTGCAGGAAGCGCAGGGCCGAGAAATCTTCCAGCGCGAAGCCGACGGAGTCAAACAGGGTGATCTCGGCCGGATGCACGCGCCCGGGGGCCTGACCGGTCAGCACGCGCCAGAGTTCGGTCACCGGGAAATCGGCCGGCATCTGCTGCAGGTCACCTTCGATGCGGGTCTGGGGCTCGTACTCCACGAAGACCCGGCTGCGCCGCAGCACGTCGGTGGCCAACTCGGTCTTGCCGGGGCAGTCGCCGCCGACGGCATTGAGGTGCATGCCGGGTGCCAGCATGTCCGCGTGCAGGATGGTCGCACGGGTCTTGTCGGCAGTCAGCGTGGTGACGATGTCGGCGCCGAGCACGGCTTCGGCCGCGCTGGCACAGATGACGATGTTCAGGTGATGACCGGCCAGGTTGCGCACCAGCTTGGCGGTGGCCCCGGGGTCGACATCGAACAGGTGCAGTGTGTCGATGCCCAGCAGGTGGTGGAAGGCCAGCGCCTGGAATTCGCTTTGCGCGCCGTTGCCGATGACGGCCATCACGCGGCTGTCGGGCCTGGCCAGGCGGCGCGCGGCGACGATGGAGGTGGCAGCCGTGCGCAGGGCGGTGGTCAACGTCAGTTCGCTGACCAGTTCCGGGGCGCCGGTGGCCACGTCGGCCAGGACGCCGAAGGCCATCACGGTGGGCAGACCGCGTGTGGTGTTGCGCGGGTGCCCGTTCACGTACTTGAAGCTGTAGCGCCGCGCGTCCGAGATCGGCATCAGCTCGATGACGCCGTCGTGAGAATGGCTCGCAACGCGGGCCGATTTATCGAAGGCCGGCCAGCGTTGGAAGTCTTCTTCAATGCACTGGGCGATGCCGGCCAGTGTGCGATCGAGCCCTTCTCTGCGGACCAACGCGCAGACGGCGTGGGCGCTGAGAAAGCGGGTAGGGAGGGCGGTGGAGGGGCGCATGGTGTCGTGCTCCGAGGATGAGCCCAGTGTCGCCAAGGTCCGCGCCAATGAAAATCGCCAAGCCTGTTCAAAAAACGGCGCAGAATTGCCGGTATGACAACGTACGTTGACGTTTTGCCATGATGGACGAGTTGGACCAGCAGATCCTGGCGTTGCTGCGGCAGGACGCGAGGATGAACGTGGCCACCATCGCGGCCCGCCTGGACGTGTCGCGTGGCACGGTGACGAACCGCATCCGCAAGCTGGAGGACGGCGGCGTGATCGTGGGCTACACCGTGAGGCTGCGGCCGGATGCGCAGCCGAACGAGATCCGGGCGTGGATGAGCATTGCGGTGGAAGGCAACGACGTCCGGTCGGTGATTGCAAAACTGCTGGGCGAGCCGGGCGTGGCGACGCTGCACGACACCAATGGCCGCTGGGACCTGCTGGCCGAACTGCGGGCCGAGAACCTGGCCGGACTGTCCAAGGTGCTGGAGCGGATCCGCCTGATCCGAGGCATCAGCAGCACGGAAACCAGCATCCACCTCGAGACCTACCGTCTGGGCTGAGTGCGATGCGGTTTGATCCTGATCAAACCCCGTCCTGCGCGGCGCGACCTGGGTGTGCTTATTGCAGGCAAGTCGGCCTGTAGCCTTCCCTCGGGCCCGCATGCACAGCTTTCGGCCACATGCTGAGCCACATTGGTGAACTCGGGGCGGGAAGGCCGGGACCCCCACGCGGAAAGGCGACCGCCCATGACTGTTGCGCACCACGACCGGGCAAGCATCGAGCTGATGACCATGTACCAGGTCAGCAAGATCCTGGGTTCTTCGCTCGACATCCACAAGACCTTCCGCGAAGCGCTGAACGTGATGGTCTCCATGATGGGCTGGCGGCGCAGTGCCGTGGTCCTGAACACGGACGACGGCGTGCTGTGCGGCCTGTGTGCCGTGGGCCTGTCACGCGAGGAAGCGCGGCGCCTCGAGTTCGCCGTGGGCGAAGGCATCGTGGGCCGCGTGTTTGCCAGCGGCATGCCGATGGTGGTGCCTGACATCACCCAGGAGCCGCTGTTCCTCAATCGCACAGGCGCGGCCGATGAGCGCAGCGATGCACCGATTGCCTACATCGTCACCCCGATCAAGGCCGATCGACGGACGCTGGGCGTGCTGACGATGGATCGGGTCGTGAGCGAGCGCTCGCCCGTGTTTGACGAGGACAGCCGGCTGCTGTCGATGGTGGCCAGCCTGATGGGGCAGAACCTGCTGCTGCACCGCAGCGTGCAGGCCGAGCACGAGCGCTTCACGGACGAGTCGAGGCGCCTGGCCAAGGCGCTCAAACCCACTTACAAGCTGGACACGGCCATCGGCCAATCGTCACGCATGCAGGAGGTGTTTTCAGAGGTGCACCAGGTGGCGCCCTCCCGGACCACGGTGCTGCTGCGTGGCGAGAGCGGGACGGGCAAGGAGGTGATCGCCCGCGCGATCCACAACCTCTCGCCCCGGCACGATCAGCCCTTCATCCGCGTGAACTGCGCGGCCCTCACCGAATCGCTGCTCGAGTCGGAACTCTTCGGGCATGAGAAGGGCGCGTTCACCGGCGCTGTCGGCATGCGCAAGGGGCGCTTCGAAATGGCGCACGGCGGCACGCT
>JAJUHM010000140.1 GCA_029279925.1 Aquabacterium olei | reverse complement strand
GTGAAGGACGCGAACGGCGCGCGCCTGGTCACCAGTTCCACGCAGACTGGTGAAGCGAACGGATTTCGGATCACAGCGTCGGCCACGCCAGCCACATCAGAAGACGGCTCTCCGGCCGAGCCCACGCCTGCATCGGGCATCGTGCAAGCGCTTGCTTACGACCCCACTCAGGCCACGACCGGCACGCGTCTGACCCAGGCCGCAGCCAACGCGCAGGCCACCATCAATGGCGTGGACGTGAGCTCGGCCTCGAACACCTTCTCCGAAGTGCTCACCGGCGTGACCGTGACGGTGAGCAAGGTGACAACGTCTCCCGTGACGGTGAACGTGGCGCAGGACAACGAGGCGATCACCAAAGGCTTCAATGACTTCGCCACGGCCTACAACAGCCTGGCAAGCTATCTGAAGAACAACACCAAGTACGACGAGACGAGCAAGACAGGCGGCACCCTGCAGGGCGACAGCATGGCCTTGTCCGTCCTGAATCAGCTGCGGGCCCGGCTGGGCAGCAGCAACACGGCCAGCAGCGCCTTCGGCACCCTGAGTTCCGTCGGACTGCAGATGAGCGCGTCAGGGACGATCACCGTGAACGCGGGCAAGCTGAACGCCGCGCTGGGCAATGTGGAAGAACTGAAAAAATTCTTCACCAACACCGGCACCGAAGGTGGCACGAATGTCGGCCTGGGCAACTCGCTGACGTCCATCACCCGCGCCATGCTGGACACCGAAGGGCCCATCAGCACCCGCACCGAAGGGCTTCGGACCACCATCAAGAACAACGAGAAACAGCAGGCTCGACTGGACGACCGCGCGGCGCTTTACGAGAAGCGGCTGCGCGCTCAGTACACGGCGCTGGACAAGGCCATGGCCTCGATCACGCAGCAGAGCGGCTATGTCAGCCAGGCGATCAAGGCACTGAGCAACTCGAGTTCGTGACAATGTCACATTGAAGCCCTCAAGCTGGGCCAGACCTCACCGATAAACCGATCAGATGCGGTTGACGCGCGCACGACGCGGGCGCTTCCCATCCTCGGATGTATCACTTCGGCAGAGGTCAGCCCATGGCTTCCGTTCCATCAACCGGTCCCGTGCCGCAACTCAGCGCCCCTGTCGCTGTCAGGGCGACGTCGGTTGCGGAAGAGCGTCCGGATACCCCAAACCCCAAGGCAGCGCGCCTCGAGGAGACCGACGCACGCCTGTCGTCGGACGGCCAGTTGCAGAGCGCCCTGGTCGCGCTCCAGGACGCCGTCCGCACGCTGCGATCACCGCAGACCTGGCAGGCCACCCGGACCCGGTCGTCCGATCCCGGCGCCGTGACGTCGACCAGCGACCCTGGCGCCCCCGAGGCTCAGTACACCGTTCGCGTGGTCCAGACAGCGAAGGAGCAGGTCTCGAGCTTCTCGTCGCTCTCGACGCCCGTCGCCATCGCGATGATGCACATCGAGTCCGGGCAGTGGGACGCCGCCCGGTCGACCTTCACGACCAATCCGAACTGGCCCAAAGCGAGCATCACCTTCGGCCCCAAGGACACGTCCATGGAGCAAGTCAGGGACCGCATCAATGCAGCGGGCGTCGGCGTGCTGGCCACCGTGCTCAGCGATGCAACGGGCACGCGCCTGATCCTGCGCGCCACGGGCACCGGGGTCGAGCGAGGCTTCCGCGTGAGCGCAGAGTCGTCGTCGGGCGTACGGATCACCGAGCAGCAACCCCTGGACGCCGCGGCAGTACAGGCACTGGCCAGCGGGTGGGGCAGCATCAAACAGGAACAGCCTGCTCAGGACGCCATCGTGGAGGTGGACGGTGTTTCCCGATCCAGCCCGGATGGCGTGCTGTTCAACGCGCGCCCGGGCTTGCACCTGCGCGCCGACAAGCCGACCGACGGCGCCATCGCCATCACGGTAGAGCCTGACCCGGGCGTCCCCCAACGCGCCGTGCAACAACTGGCTGCCAGCTTCAACGCCCTGAAGGAGCAAGTCGACCGCCCGAGCGGCACCACATCGGGGGACCGCACAGAACGGGCGGCCACCTTGCTCAATCAGGTGGCAGCCGCGCTGGCAAAGCCTCGCGCGTCGACGTCGCCGGCGGACATGGGCGTCGCGCTGGACGAGGCTGGACGCATCCAGATCGATGACGCGAGACTGGCTCACGCAGTGAGCCGGAACCCGTCCACACTGCAGGATGCCCTGGCCTTCCACGGTCTGAAGGAATCGGGGCATCCCGACCCGATCGAAGCTCGGCCGGCCGAGGTGGCCGCCTCGACCATTGCACCGTCCAGCACGACGGCCACGCGGATGAAGCTGCTCGCGCACTACCAGGCGGACGAGCTGGCGAGCGCCTGAACCGATGTCGCTGAAACGGCCTGAAAACAACCCTCAATTCAGCCGCTTCGAAGTGTGACAAGGGTTCAAGCTGTCGATGGTCGGCGCCGATAAACAAGCAACGCTGTTGATCAGCTCCACCGACAGAGACGCAAGATGTATCCATCCGCCAGAGGCTTCAGTTCCAGCATGTTCAGCCAGAGCAACATGAGCCACCTCTATCGGCGCATTGACGTCGAGACGGGTGTCAGTGGCGCATCGGCCCACCACCTCACCCTGATGCTGTTCAACGGTGCGCTCGAGGCCATCTCGCAGGCCAAGGGCGCCATGCAGACAGGCCAGATCGAGGCGAAGTGCGCTGCCATCGGACGCGCCATCCGCATCATCGACGAAGGGCTGAAGGCCAGCCTCAACCCGGACGCCGGCGGCGACCTGGCGGGCAACCTGGCCAATCTGTACAGCTACATCGCCACCCGTCTGACCTCCGCCAACCTGCGCAACGACACCGAGCAGCTGGAGGAGTGCACGCGGCTGCTGACGCCGCTGCGCGATGCCTGGTCTGCGATCCGCCCCCAAGAGGCCACGGCCGTGCAGGCCCACATGGAGCTCCGCGCATGAACGCCCCCGAAATCCTCGGCCAGCCCGATGAAGAACTCTTCACCGGCAGCCTGCTCGGCTATTACGAAGCCATCGAAACCGCCAGCCACGACATGCTCGATGCCGCTCGCAAGGGCGACTGGGACACGGTCGTGAAGCTCGAAGGCGCCTGTGCCGTGCTCATCGCGCAGCTCAAGCATGCCTCCGAGGACCACCCGATGGGTCCGAACGAACTGGCGCTCAAGACCCGCATCATGCAGCGCATCCTGGTCAACGATGCCGAGATCCGCAACCTGGCGGAGCCCTGGATCAATGACCTGAGCCGCATGATGGGCAACGCCACCGACCCCAGCAAGATGCACTGAAACGGCCTTCACCCATGGACGCCCGTTCCCCCTCCACGCCCGCCTCGCGCGGGCGTGATGCCGATCTGGATGACTTCCGCATCGGGTCCAGCATCGAAGTGCAGGCGCTGCTGCGCCAGATGCAGCAGGAGCGCGCCCTGGTGACGCTCAGCACCCCCACGGGTGACAGCTACACCACCGTGCTGGAGGCCGTCGATCCCCACCGGCACACCGTGCTGTTCAGCGCCGAGGCGCCCGAGCGCGTGCGTGCCCTGCTGGACAGCAACGAGATCACGGCCGTGGCCTACCTCGACAGCATCAAGGTGCAGTTCGACATCGAAGGCCTCGTGCACGTCCACGGCGGCCAGGCCGGCGCCACCCTGCACGCGCGCCTGCCGGATGTGATCTACCGGTTCCAGCGACGCGAAGCCTTCCGCGTCCAGCCCCTCGCATCCACGAGCCCGGTCGCCCGCTTCGCCCATCCTGGTCAGCCGGGCGAGCTGATGGCACTGCGCGTGCTCGACGTCAGCCTGCAGGGCGTGGCCCTGCTCCTGCCTGAAGAAGGACCTGCGTTCGACAGCGGTGCCCGCATCGAATCGGTCGAACTCGACCTGGACGAAGAGACCCAGGTGAGCTGCGACATCGTCATCCAGCACGTCACCGTCGTCGGCAACGGCGGGCGCGGCCGGCGCCTGGGTTGCCTGCTCGCCGGCCTCGACCCGCGCGACCGCACCTTGGCGCTGTATGTGAACCAGACGCAGAAGCGCAGGCTGGCGTCGCTGGGCAGCCTCAAGGGCTAGACCCAGCCCCCTGGGCCGATAATGCGGGGATGAGCACCACCGCCCCCGCTTCTTCCCCCTGGGTCATCGCCACCCGCGAAAGCCGCCTTGCCCTGTGGCAGGCCGAGCACGTCCGCGACATCCTGTCCCGGCGCTTCGGTCGTCCGGTCGATCTGCTCGGCATGACGACCAAAGGCGACCAGATCCTGGACCGCGCCCTGTCGAAAGTGGGCGGCAAGGGCCTGTTCGTGAAAGAGCTCGAGGTCGCACTGGAAGAAGGCCGTGCCCACCTGGCCGTGCACTCCCTCAAGGACGTTCCGATGGAACTGCCGGACGGGTTTGTCCTGGCCGCCGTCATGGAGCGAGAAGACCCCCGCGATGCGCTGGTGTCCCCTCACCACCCCTCGCTGGAAGCCCTGCCTCCCGGTGCCGTGGTGGGCACCTCCAGCCTGCGCCGGTTGGCCCAGCTGCGCGCCAAGCGCCCGGACCTGAAGATCGAACCCTTGCGCGGCAACCTCGACACCCGGCTGCGCAAGCTGGACGAAGGTCAGTACGACGCCATCATCCTCGCGGCGGCCGGCCTGAAGCGCCTGGGCCTGGAAAGCCGCATCCGCGCCCTGATCGCGCCCTCGGTGATGTTGCCGGCAGCCGGCCAGGGTGCCCTGGGCATCGAGATCCGGGAAGGCAACCCTGAACTGGCCGAGGCCGTGGCCTCGCTGGCCCACCTCCCCACCTGGCTCGCGACGCTGGCCGAGCGCGCCGTCTCGCGCGCCTTGGGCGGCAGTTGTTCGATGCCGCTGGCCGCCTTTGCGCAGTGGCGCGAAGGCCAGTTGGTGCTGGAAGCCCGACTGGGCCACCCCACCGGCACCGAACTGGTCGAGGCCACCCTGCAGGGTGCGCCGGCCGACGCCGCAGAAGCCGACGAGATGGGCACCGCCGTGGCGCAGCAGCTCAAGCAGTTGGCCGGACCCGCTTGGCTCGCCGCCTTGCATCCTGCGGCCTGAGCGCGCCCGCGCCATGCGCCTGCTCGTCACGCGCCCGCAGCCGCAGGCCGACACCTGGGTCACCCACCTCCTGGGCGCTGGCGTGGATGCCTGCGCGCTGCCGCTCATCGGCATCGGGCCGCCCGCTCACCCTGAAGCCGTCCATGCCGTCTGGCAGGCCCTGCCGGCCCACCGCCTCCTGATGTTCGTCAGCCCGGCAGCCGTCGAGTGGTTCTTCCACCAGCGGCCCGAAGGCGCCCGGTGGCCGGCACACTGCCTGGCCGCCACACCCGGTCCTGGCACCGCACAGGCCCTGCTGCAGGCAGGTCGTCCGCTGGGCTTGTGTGACGCGCACCTGCGTGCGCCCCCAGCCGATGCCGGGCAGTTCGACTCCGAACACCTCTGGCCGGTGTTGGCGCACGAAGACTGGGCCGGGCAACGGGTGGCGGTCGTGGGCGGTGGCGACAGCCAGGCGGTCAAGGGGCGCACCTGGTTGACCGAACGACTGCAGGAGCGCGGCGCCCTCGTGGCGCCTTTGCTGGCCTACGAGCGGGGCCCCGGAGCCTGGACACCCGCCGAAGCCGAGCGCGCGCGCGCGGCACTGGCTCAGCCGGCATCGCACCAGTGGCTGTTCAGCAGCTCCCAGGCGATCGACCACCTGCTCACGCACCACCTGCCCGCCTGGTCCCTCTCCGTCCCGGACTGGGGTGCACACCGGGCTCTTGTCACCCATCCGAAGATCGCCGAGCGAGCCCGCCACGCCGGTTTCGGCGTCGTGCAGGAGATCCGGCCCACGCTGGACGCCGTCGTGCAGGCACGACGGCCAAGCGCCTGAGCCCGGCACCGGCCCCGATCGTCATGGCAGCGGGAAGGCCCGTCGATACAATCAAGGCGTGACCGATACCACCCCTCCCCAGGCCACCGAGCCCACGCCGCCCGTGTCGCCACGCACGGCAGACGACCTAGCCTCTTCCGCGCCACCCTCCGGCTGGCTGCGGGTGGCCTTGCTGGTGCTGAGCGCTGCCACGGCCGGCGCCGGCTGGCTGGCATGGCAAAGCCAGCAGCGTGTACACGGCCTCGAGCAGGAACTGGTTCGCCGTCAGCAGGACAGCCAGGCGCAGGCCACCGAGGCCCGCTTGCTGGCCCGCCAGGCCCAGGACCTGTCACGCGAAGCCGCCGCCCGCGCCACGCTGCTGGAGACCCGACTGGCCGAGGTCGCGCTGCAGCGCACCCAGGTCGAAGACCTGGTCAAGAACCTCAGCCAGTCCCGCGACGAAAACCTGCTGGCCGACATCGAGTCCAGCCTGCGGGTGGCCACCCAGCAGGCCTCCCTCACCGGCAGTGCCGACCCGCTGGTGGCCGCGCTGCAGTCCGCCGACGAGCGCCTGGCTCGAGCACGCCAGCCGCGCCTGGACAACATCCGCCGCGCCGTGGCCAAGGACCTCGACCGCGTCAAGGGCACCCGCGTGGCCGACCTCGTCACCCTGGGCATTCGCCTGGACGAGGCCATCCGCCTGATCGACGATGTGCCGCTGCTGAACCAGCCCGAAGCCACCATGGCCCGCACTCAGACCGCGCAGGCCCCGAGCCGCACGGCCAAGACAGCACGCAGCGCCCGCGGCGGCGCCAGCGCCCCCGCCGCACCCGAGGCCGCCGATCCGAGCTGGGTGGACCATGTCTGGAATTGGGTCGGCACCTCGGCCCGCGTCGTGTGGGACGAAACCCGTGGACTCGTCCGGCTGACGCGGGTGGATCGCCCCGAAGCGATGCTGATCTCGCCCGAGCAGGGCTTTTTCTTGCGCGAAAACCTCAAACTCCGGCTTCTGAACGCGCGCGTGGCCCTGCTCAGCCGACAGACGCACACCGCCGCGGCCGACCTCCAGGCCACGCAGCAGGCCATCACGCGCTACTTCGACACCGGTTCACGCAAGACCCAGTTGCTGCAGTCGCTGCTGGCCGAAGTGATCGGCCAGGGGCAGCACACCGTCGTGCCCCGCCCGGACGACACGCTTGCCGCACTGATCGCGGTCAACGGCGGCCGCTGACGCGCGGGAAGGACACAAGGCATGCGTTCCATTGTCTGGCTTCTGCTACTGGCCTTCGTGGCCGTGGTCGGCGCCTCCGCCCTCGGCGCCAACGACGGCCTCGTCACGCTCTACTGGATGGGCTGGCGGGCCGACCTCTCGCTCAACCTGTTCCTCATCAGCCTGGTCCTGATCTACCTGGCGGTGTATTCGCTGGTGCGCGGCCTTGACGGCCTGCTCGGGCTGCCGCAACGCGCACGCCAGTGGCGCCTCAACCAGCGTGACCGGCTGGCCCAGGCGGCGCTGCGGGAAGGCCTCGCGCTGTACATGGCCGGGCGGTATACCCGCGCCCACCGCGCGTGCCAGAAGGCCATCACCATCCAGGCCGACACCCCGGGGCTTGCGCTGGACGCCGAGTTCACTGCGCTGGCCCACCTGTTGTCTGCCGGCAGCCTGCATCGCCTGCAGGATCGCAGCCGCCGCGACGAGCAACTCAAGCGCGCCATCGAGCTCGCGCAGCTGACCCGCAAGCCACGGCCGACCGAAGAGGGGGCCCGGCTGCTGGCCGCCGAATGCGCGCTGGAAGACCGTGACGCCAACCGCGCCTTGCGCGACCTGGCCGAACTGCCTCCGGGAGTGGCGCGGCGCACCCAGGCCCTGCGTCTGAAGCTGCAGGCGGCCCGCCTGGCACGGCAGCCGGTGGAAGCGCTGCGCACGGCGCGCCTGCTGGCCAAGCACCAGGGTTTCACCCCGGCGGCGGCCGAAGGGCTGCTTCGCAGCCTGGCCACGGAAACGCTGGACTCCGCACGGGATGCCGACCAGCTCCGCAGCATCTGGGCCAACCTGGATCCGGCTGACCGACGTGACGCGCTGATCGTGGCCCACGCAGCCGAACGCATGGCCCATCTCGGTGCCGTGGCCGAAGCGCGGCAGTGGCTGGCGCCGCTGTGGGATCGGATGAGCGAGCACCCGCCAGAGGCCATGGACGCGCTGGCTCGCGCCTTGAGCGTGAGCCTCATCGGCCTGGAGGCCGAGTGGCTGCCCCGGTTGGATGGCTGCACGCAGCTTGCCCTGCGCAACCCGGGCCTGGCCCTCGTGCTGGGGCTGGCCCTGGCCGAGCGACAGCTGTGGGGCAAGGCCCGCGGCATGCTGATGTCGGCAGCCAATGACCAGACGCTCGACCTGGAGCGCCGACGCACGGCCTGGGCTGCACTCGGACAACTCGCCGAACGCGAGCACCGTGACGACGAAGCCGCGCGCTTCTACCGCCGTGCAGCCCTGCCGGGTGAGCAGGGCTGAGCACTGACCGCTGTCACATCGGGCCAACTCGGCCCACAAAATCCGCCGCTTTTTGACGGCTGGCCTGAAAACATGCTATAGTTTCACTTCTCGGCGGCTGTAGCTCAGTTGGATAGAGTACTTGGCTACGAACCAAGGGGTCGTGGGTTCGAATCCTGCCAGCCGC
>JAJUHM010000139.1 GCA_029279925.1 Aquabacterium olei | reverse complement strand
CCCTTGTCTTGCGCGTCGCGAATTTCCTCGAGCTTGTCATCGGGCGAGGCCTGCGCCCGTTCCACAACCAAATACCCACCAAAAGACAGGTGTCGTGCAGCGGCAAAGACACGGTCCACGCGGTCTCCGGAAAGCAATGCCGACTCACACCCGAGTTGCCGCAATTGTTGCAGGGCGGGCGCCGCTTCATCCCGAAAGACCTCGTCAAAAACAAAGCCAAATCCGGGGATGGTCGCCGGGTTGTGCGCGAGGTCTGTGGGCGCAAGCCACACCCGGGCGTCGGTTCCGGGACGGTCCTCGCCGAGCACCCAGGCGGCGGAACCCAGGCGCCAGGTGCGGCCTTGCGCATCTCGGCCCTGGACGCCCTTGCCGGCCTCCTCCCGAAGGTCCTGCCATCCTTGAGGCTGGAAGGGGCGGATGGCCTGAACCGCCGACACCAGCGACCGCGACAACGGGTGCTGGGAGCACGCTGCGAGGGCGGCCGCGCGTTCGAGCGTATCCGTCAGATCCGGGCAACTCAGGTCCTGCAGCCGCTCGCCCTCGCGCTCGACAGCGACCAGCGTCAGCTCCCCTTTTGTCAGCGTGCCCGTCTTGTCGAAGTAGACGCGCGAGACAGCGGACAGCGCTTCGATGGCGTCGAGACGCCGCACCAGGACGCCCCGTCGGGCCAGCGCACCGGCGGCCGACAACAAGGCCGCGGGGGCCGAGAGCGACAGCGCACACGGACAGGTCACGACGAGCACCGACACGGCCACCCAGACGGACTTGGACGGGTCGATCCATTGCCACGCCAGCGCCCCGGCCGCTGCCAGGAACAGCACCGCCCAGAGGAAAGGACCGGCCATGCGGTCCGCCATGCGCATCCAGCCCGGCTTCTCCGTGAGCGCCTGCTGCACCAGCGACACGATCTGCTGGTAGCGTGTGTCAGGACCGAGACGCTCGACCCGCATCCACACGGGCGCCCCGAGGTTCATGCTGCCGGCCACGACGACCTGCCCTGCCGTACGGGCGACGGCGCGCGACTCTCCTGTCAGCAGGGATTCGTCCACCTCGGTGCGACCGGCCAGGATCTGGCCGTCGGCGGGAAAGGACTGCCCGACCGCGATGCGCAGGCAGTCGCCATGCTGGAGCGCCGACAGGGGCACCGACTCGACGGCACAGGCTTGCCAGTCGGATTCGGTGGCGTCCCCACCCTGCATTGCCCCCGGCGGGACGAGCGCGCGGTCGACGGCCTCCGGCAGCCTCAGGCACAGCGCCTCGAGAGACTGGGTCACCCTCTCGCGCGCGCGCAGTTCCAGCCACCGACCGGCCAGCAGGAAGGTGACGAACATCGTCAGGGAGTCGAAATACGCATCGGGCCCGAACAGATCCTGCGCGCCAAAGGTGACACCGGAGCTGACGATGAACGCAGCCGCCATGCCGATGGCCACCGGCGTGTCCATGGCCACCCTGCCCTGCCGGGCGGCGCGCCAGGCACCGGAGAAGAACGGCCCGCACGAAAACAGCATGACGGGCAGGCTCAGCACCCAGCAGGACCAGTTCAGCAGTTGCCAGATGTCGGCCGGGATCTCACCGGGCTCGGCCACGTACTGCGCCCAGGTGATCATCATCACCTGCATCATGCAGAAGCCGGCCACCGACAGCTGCCACAGCAGCTTGCGGCGCTCTCTCAGGCGCTCGTGCCCGGCCCGCGCGGCGGCGTCGGGCCACGCCTTGGACCCCACGCGCTGGACCGCCTCGACGAGCTCGGACAGGCGCACCCGCGCCGGATCGATCAGGATGCGCGCGCGTTGCGAGGTCGCCTGGACCTGCACATCGGCGACGCCGGGCACCTTGAGCAGCGCGGATTCGATGGTGATGGCGCAGGCCGCGCAGTACATGCCCGACAGGCCAAGCCCGATGCGCCGCTGGCTGCTGCCCAGCGGCGCTTCCAGCACGCATTGGGCAAGCAGATCCGGGTCGTCGAGGCCTGCCGACTGAGCCGGCGTCAAGGGCGGCAACGGAGGAAGGGGCGCACCGGGCACGGGTGCGACCGGATCACCCGCGGCAAGGGCTGAACTGGCTGAGGGGGGCATGAGGGGCGCTGCTACAGTCGGGCTCGGTGCTCGAACGGCGGCCGGATCAGACCGGCGGACGCGGCACTTTAAGGGCTGCACGACGGCAGGCCCTGAGCAAGGTCAACGAGGAAGCGAGATTGTGTTTCAAGATCAAGTGAAACGCGCAGCGGTGGCACTGGCGACCGCAGGCATGCTGTGGGCAACGCCGGGACAGGCCCAGACCGCTGCACAGAAGCTGCCCGCCATCACGTTGGGCGCAGGGATGCACAACATCCGCGCCGAGGTGGCCACCACGCCGGAGCAGCATCAGATCGGGCTGATGTTTCGCACCGCCATGGGCCCCAACGAGGGGATGCTGTTCATCTTCGATCGCCCGGCGCAGCAGTGCTTCTGGATGAAGAACACGCTCATCCCGCTGTCCGTCGCCTTCATTTCGGACGATGGCACGGTGGTCAACATCGAAGAAATGGCGCCACAGACGCTGGAATCGCACTGCTCCGTCCGGCCTGTGCGCCACGTGCTGGAGATGAACACAGGCTGGTTTGCCAAACGCGGGATCAAGCCAGGCGCTCGCCTGACCGGCGCGCCGTTCGGCACGCCGCGCTGACGCGCACTGCGTCACCGAGTGCGCGCGGCAATCCGCTCCTTGAGTTGCGGCATCACCATCAAGGCGGCTTCCCGCCCGGCGAGGATGGACAGGCGCCGAGCACTGAACTCGGCGCTGCCGATGCCTTCCAGCTTGGGGCGCATGACCACATCCGCGTCCTGAAGTTCGAACTGGCTGATGGCGTGGCCCATGATGTTGTAGGTCTGCAGCAGGATGTCGATCGGGCCCTTGGTGGGCATGCCCTCCGGGATGGCCGAAATGTCCACGGCGATCACGACCTCTGCACCCATCTGGCGTGCAAAGCGAACGGGCACCGGTGACACGGCCCCCCCGTCGATGTATTCGCGCCCATTGATGCGCACCGGTTCGAACACGGCGGGCACCGCGCTGGATGCCCGCACGGCCGTGCCGACGTCGCCCTTGCGAAACAGAATCGGCTGCCCGGTCTGCAGGTCGGTGGCCACAATGCCGAGCGGCATCCGCATGGCGTCGATGAGCTTGCCGCCCGTGTGCGTGCGGACAAAACGGGCCAGGGCCTCCCCCTTGAGCAACGAGCGGCTGGGAAACACCCAGTCGGTGATCGAGGACTCGTCCATCGACATGGCCATGGTGGCGAGCTCGGTGGGCGTTTTGCCGGAAGCGTAGAGCGCCCCGACCACGCTGCCGGCCGAGGTGCCGACGACCAGGTCGGGCCGGATGCCCTGCTCTTCCAGAACCTGCAGGACACCGATGTGGGCAAAGCCGCGGGCCGCGCCGCCCCCCAGCGCCACACCGATGCGGGGCGGGCGCACGACGCGACGCTGCTCTGCCGGCGGAGGCGAAGGAGGAGGCGCAACCGGGGTGCTGCAGGCGCTGAGCAAGCTGGCGCCCGCCGCAAGCAGCCAGCGGCGACGCCCCATTCTTAATTCCATTGAGTTATGAGCAACTTCCATAAATGTTGTTCTCATTTATATAGACGGTCTGTAGCATCCGCCACTCACCCATTGTCCCCCGCTGCGTCTGGCGCACCGGCGCCGTGTCATGAAGATCCGTAACCTCGACCTGTCCGACAACCCCATCAACGCCGAGCACAGCGCGTTGGGTCTGCCTCCGGTGGAGGACGATGTCAGCCATCCTTCCGATCATCCGGTGCTCCGCATCGCCGTGTGGTCGGTGGGCTTTCTCCTGATCGGCGTGCTGGGCTACCTGGGGTCGAAGCTCTTCAATGGCCAGCATGAACAGACCGGCCTGGAGCTCATCGTCGCGACCTTGCAGGGCGACGCCTTCTGGAAGGCCGTGCTGGTTGGCCTGCTCGCGCAAACGGTGGACGGTGCGCTCGGGATGGCCTACGGCATCACGTCGACTTCATTCCTGCTGGCCACCGGCAGCACGCCCGCAGTGGCGTCCGCCAGCGTGCACATTGCCGAGGTGTTCACGACCGGTGTGTCCGGTATCTCGCACGTGAAACTCGGAAACGTGAACCGCTCGCTGTTCCTGCGCCTGCTGGTGCCAGGCATTCTGGGTGCCAGCCTCGGTGCCTGGGTGGTTTCGTCGGTGGATTCGGCCGTGATCAAACCCATCGTGTCGGGCTATTTGTTCATCATGGGCCTGTATATCATCAGCAAGATTTTCAAGAAAATCACGCCTCGCCGGGAAACTCCGAAACACGTTGCCAAGCTGGGCCTGTTCGGTGGCTTCGTGGACGCCGTGGGCGGCGGCGGCTGGGGCCCGGTCGTGACGACCACGCTGGTGGGCACGGGCCAGGATCCCCGCACCACCATCGGGTCGGTCAACCTGGCCGAGTTCTTCCTGACGTTTGCCAGCGCGGCTGTGTTCGCCGGGCTGGTCGAGGAGGGTCCGTGGCCCACCGTGGCGGGTCTGGTCGTCGGCGGCCTGTTCGCTGCCCCGTTTGCGGCCTTCCTCACGCGCCGGCTCAACACACGTACCCTGCTGATGCTGGTGGGAACCGTGATCTCGGGCATCAGCCTTTACAATCTGTACCGGGCTCTCGGCTGACTGTTTGGAACCTGACCGCGCATTTTGAATTCGCGGTTCGAATCGCTATTTTTTTCGCTGCGCACCATGTATCAATATACTGATTTCGACAAACAGTTTGTCCGCCAGCGCGCGGCCCAATTCCGCGACCAGCTGGAACGCAATCTGGCCGGCAAGCTGGGCGACGAGGAATTCCGTCCGCTGCGTCTGCAGAACGGCTGGTACATCCAGCGCCACGCCCCGATGCTGCGCGTGGCCGTGCCCTATGGCGAGATGTCGTCGAAGCAGATCCGCCAGCTGGCACGCATTGCGCGCGAGTTCGACCGCGGCTACGCCCACTTCACCACCCGCCAGAACGTTCAGTACAACTGGATTCCGCTGGCCAAGGCCGCCGACGTGATGGAGCTGCTGGCCGAAGTCAACATGCACGGCATCCAGACCTCGGGCAACTGCATCCGCAACATCACGGCCGACGCGACCGTGGGCGTGGCAGAAGACGAAATCATCGACGCCCGCCCGTATTGCGAAGTGCTGCGCCAGTGGTCCACGCTGCACCCGGAGTTCGCCTTCCTGCCGCGCAAGTTCAAGATCGCCGTGAACGGCGCCAAGGAAGACCGCGCCGCCACCGCCTGGCATGACATCGGCCTGCACCTGGTGAAGAACGACGCTGGCGAAGTGGGCTTCCGCGTGCTGGTGGGCGGCGGCATGGGCCGCACCCCGATCACGGCCACCGAGATCAACGCCTTTGTGCCGTGGCAGCAGATCCTCGTCTACATCGAGGCCATCGTGCGGGTCTACAACCGCTACGGTCGCCGCGACAACATGTACAAGGCACGGATCAAGATCCTGGTGAAGGCCGAAGGCCAGAAGTTCTTTGACCAGGTCAACGCCGAGTTCCAGAACATCCTCGAGCGTGACGTGGACGGCGCGGCCCACATCATCCCGCAGGCCGAATTCGACCGCGTGAACGCGAGCTTCGCCTTCCCAGCGTCGGTGCAGGCCCATGTGCCGGCCGGCAACGGCCTGCCTGCCGACGCGACCGACGCCGAGCGCACCCAGTTCAGCAAGTGGCTGGAGCGCAATGTGGTGGGCCACAAGGTGCAGGGCTACAAGAGCGTGCACCTGTCGGTCAAGCGCGTGGGCCAGGCCCCGGGCGATGCCACCGACACCCAGATGGACGCGATCGCCGACATCGCCGACCAGTTCAGCTGCGGCGAGCTGCGCATCACGCACGACCAGAACGTGCTGCTGCCCTTCGTGCGCGAGGAGGACCTGTTTGCCGTGTGGAAGGCCGCCAAGGCGAACAGCTTTGCCTCACCCAACATCGGCCTGCTGAGCGACATGATTGCCTGCCCGGGTGGTGATTTCTGCGCCCTGGCCAATGCCCGCTCCATCCCCATCGCGAACGACCTGATCGCCCGCTATCAGGATCTGGACGAGCTCTACGACATCGGCGACATCGACCTGCACATCTCGGGTTGCATCAACTCGTGCGGCCACCACCACAGCGGCCACATCGGCATCCTCGGCGTCGACAAGGACGGGACCGAGTGGTACCAGGTGACGCTGGGTGGTTCGGACGGCTCGAACCTCGCGCCGGGCGCCGTGGCCGGCAAGGTCATCGGCCCGTCGTTCTCGGCCGACGAGGTCACCGACGTGATCGAGGCCGTGATCGAGACCTACCGCAGCCAGCGGGCGGCCAACGAGCGCTTCGTCGACACCGTCAAGCGCGTCGGCATCGACCCGTTCAAGGCCGCCGCCAACGCGGTGCGCCGCACGACCGCCAAGGCCGCCTGAGTCCCACGCCGCGAAAGAGACAGACCATGAAATTCATCGATCCCCATCACGACCAGTGGCACACCGTGGGTGGCGAAGACGGCCCCGTGTCGCACCCGCCGGTGAAGTCGTACAGCCTGCTGACGCTGGCGCAGTGGCACGCCGTGCGCGAGCAGTGGCCCGCCAAGAGCGCGGCCGATCACAAGCCCGTGGGCGTCATCGTCGCCAATGACGTCGACATCGAGGTGCTGGAAGCCGATCTGGCCAAACTGGATCTGGTCGTGCTGCAGTTCCCGAAGTGGACAGACGGTCGCGCCTACACGCAGGCTCACATCCTGCGCGCCCGTTACCGCTTCGGCGGCGAGGTGCGCGCCACGGGCGACGTGCTGGTCGACATGATGCCCTTGATGGCCCGCACCGGCTTCGACGCCGTGGTGTTGCGCGCCGACCAGGACCGTGGCATTGCGGAGCGTCAGCTGAGCTTTTTTGCTGCACGCGGACACTACCAGGGCGACGTGCAGCAGACGAAGCCGGTCTTCGGCCGCGCGGCCTGACCCGAATGGAGAGCACGATGAGTGAGGTTTCTGCCATCGGGGGCGTGTCGATGCTGGGTGGGCCCGCGGCCGACGCCGGCTCGGCCATCCGCCTTTACAACAACCCGAGTGCCGACTACGCGGCCAAGGTTCAGGCCACGGTGGCCCTGCTGAAGGCCGCGGCCATCGAGCACCCCGGCAGGGTGGTCCAGGCCACCAGCCTGGGCGTCGAGGACATGATCGTCACCGACCTGATCGCCCGCCACCAGCTGCCGATCGCCATCGGCACGCTGGAGACCGGCATGCTGAACCCGGAAACGGCTGCGCTGATCGGCACGATCGAGACCCACTACGCCGATGCCGGCCTGCACGTCGAGGTCTACCGCCCGAAGAACGAGGCCGTGATCGAGTTCGTGGGCCAGCACGGAGAGAAGGCGATGTATGAAAGCATCGACCTGCGCAAGGCCTGCTGTGGCATCCGCAAGCTTGAGCCGCTGGCCCGCATGCTGGCCGACCGCACGGCGTGGATCACCGGCCTGCGCCGCGAGCAATCGAACAACCGCGGCGGCATGTTGGACCGCGAGGTGGACGACGCCGGCCGCGCCAAGTTCAACCCGATGATCGAGTGGACCTGGGGCGATGTGTGGCACTACGTGGCCGTGAACCACGTGCCCTACAACCCGCTGCACGACCAGTTCATGCCGTCCATCGGCTGCGCCCCCTGCACGCGCGCCATTGCCGTTGGCGAGGACTTCCGTGCCGGCCGCTGGTGGTGGGAAGACGAGAAGGCCAAGGAATGCGGCCTGCACGTCCACAAGTGATTCAAGAGCGAGAACAAGATGAGTGATGTGAACCAACTGCTGGCGGAAGTCGACCACCGCCACCTGGACGCGCTGGAAGAGGAAGCGATCTTCATCCTGCGTGAAGTGGCCGCCAGCTTCGAGCGCCCGGGCCTGCTGTTTTCGAGCGGCAAGGACTCGTGCGTGGTGCTGCACCTGGCCGAGAAGGCCTTCAAGATGAAGAACCCGGCCACGGGCAAGCTGGAAGGCAAGCTGCCCTTCCCGCTGGTGCACGTGGACACCGGCCATAACTTCCCCGAAGTGATCGACTTCCGCGAGAAGCGCGTGGCCGAGATCGGCGAGCGCCTGATCGTGGCGCACATGGAAGAGTCGATCAAGAAGGGCACCGTGCGCCTGGCCCACCCGCTGGAATCGCGCAACGGCCACCAGACGGTGACCCTGCTGGAAGCGATCGAAGACAACCGTTTCGACTGCCTGATCGGCGGCGCCCGTCGTGACGAAGAGAAGGCCCGCGCCAAGGAGCGCATCTTCTCGCACCGCGACTGCTTCGGCCAGTGGCAGCCCAATGAACAGCGCCCCGAGCTGTGGAACCTGTTCAACACCCGCATCAAGCCGGGCGAGCACTTCCGCGCCTTCCCCATCAGCAACTGGACCGAGCTGGACGTGTGGCTGTACATCGCCCGCGAAGGCATCCCGCTGCCCAACATCTATTTCAAGCACGCCCGCCAGGTGATCCGTCGCAAGGGCCTGCTGGTGCCGCTGACGGAGGTGACGCCGGCGCT
>JAJUHM010000138.1 GCA_029279925.1 Aquabacterium olei | reverse complement strand
TGCCATCCTGCACGCCTGGACGGAAGCCGATCAGGCGCTGTGGGCTGGTGTGCTGAACTTCTGGTTCCTCGGACGGGTGTTTGATCGGGTGCGATCGTGATACATGTTCCGCAAGCAGCCATCGATTTGGCCAAGCAATTCGAAGGGTTTCACCGGGTGCCAAAGGGCGACCCGGGCCGTGCGCATCCGTACATCTGCCCAGCGGGCTACTGGACGATTGGCTACGGCCATCTGTGCGACCCTGAGCACCCGCCTATCACCGAGGCCGAAGCCGAAGTTTATCTGGCGCACGATTTGCAGACGGCGTTGTTGGCAACAATACGCTATTGCCCAGTGCTGGCCACAGAGTCGGAGGGGCGGCTGGCGGCAATTGTGGACTTCACCTTCAACCTTGGCGCAGGGCGGCTACAGACGTCGACGCTACGACGACGCATCAATCAGCGTGACTGGTACGCAGCCGCGACAGAGCTGCGCCGATGGGTCTATGGAGGTGGGAAAGTGTTGCCGGGGCTTGTCACTCGCAGAGAGGTCGAGGTTGGTTGGCTGATTCTTAACGCTCAATCCCCAAATGTGTGAAAAATGTCATTCGCCCAAGCGAGGAAAAACCAAGGAAAAGCACGTGATGCCTTGCGCAGACTTCACACTGGCTCGACCACCATGAGCCTCGACAATCGCCTTGGTGATGGCCAAGCCCAGCCCAGCGCCATCGGAGATGGGATGCGCGCGCGCGGGGTCGGCGCGGTAGAAGCGGTCAAACAGTCGCGGTAGCACCTCGGGATCAATGTCTTCACCAGTGTTCTCCACAGAAACCTCGGTGCCGGCTGGCCGCTCAGCCACCATGATCCGGACGTGGCTACCTGCCGGGGCATGGCGTAGCGCATTCGAAAGCAGGTTGCTCAACGCGCGGCGGAACATCAGGCGATCCCCCTCGATGCTGCCGTTGCCCTGCACCGTGAGGCGGATGCCTTTGTCGTCCGCCACCGCCTCGTAGAAATCGAGCAAAGCCTGGGCTTCATCGGCCGCCATGAAGCGTTCCTTGTGCGGCAGATCCACACCCCGTTCGGTTTTAGCCAGAAACAGCATGTCAGCCACCATGCGGGCCAGGCGCTGCAACTCCTCAGCATTGGAGGCCAGGATGTCACGGTAGGCGGCGTTCGCGCGCGGGGTCGCCAGGGTCACCTGGGTCTGCGTCAGCATGTTGCTGATCGGGGTGCGCAACTCATGGGCCAAATCCGAAGCAAACTCCGACAAGCGACGAAAGTCGTCCTGCAGACGCTCCAGCATCTGATTGAGTGTCTGAGCCAGATCGGCCATTTCCGCAGGGACGGCCTGCACCGGCATGCACGCCTGCAAGCGTTGCGCGGTCACTGCAGCCGCATGCGCCTTGATCGCGCGCAGGGGGGCCAGACCGTAGTAGACGGCGGCCCATCCGAGCAGCCCGCTGACCAGAATGGCGGCCAGGGCATACACCGCAAAGGTGCGCAGCAGATCATCCAGAAAATGCCGATGGTGAATCGTATCCATGGCCAGGGTGATCACCAGTGGGGCCTCGGGCGCGTACTGCGCCTGGGCACGGAACTGCTGGGTGCGGTATTGCCGCTGTCCGTGCTGCCCCCTCGTCAAGGCATGAAGGAACGTTTCGTGCTCGGGCAACAGCCAGCGATCCGGTTCCGGAAAGCCCTCGGTCTGAAACAGCGCCTGGCCTGTCGGAGTGCTCACCCGTGCGAACAGCCCGTGATGATGGTTGAGCGCTTCGGAGAGCCGCCAACGCAAGTCCTCGGCAGAATTGGCGCTGGCCAGGATGTCGTCGATGAGGTGTCGCTTGTCTTGCAGTACGCTGCGATCAAGCTCGATGAAATGACGGTCTGCCGCCGTCATGAACAGCCCGCCCAATCCCAGCACCACGCTGGCGGCCACCAGGGTGAAGAACAGGCTCAGACGGCGGGTCAGTGATAAACGGGAAAGCAATAAGCGGCTCAACATTCAAGGTTCCTGCGGTGCTTCCAGCACATAGCCCATGCCCCGCACGGTCTGGATCAGTTTGACTAACTGCCCATCGTCAACCTTCAACCGCAGTCGGCGCATGGCCACTTCAATGACATTGGTGTCGGAATCGAAATTCATGTCCCACACCTGCGAGGCGATCAATGAGCGTGGCAGCACTTCGCCTTGACGGCGCATCAGCAATTCCAGCAAACCGAACTCCTTAGCCGTCAGGTCAATGCGCTTTCCGCCTCGCGTGACGCGGCGGCGCAGCAAGTCCAGCTCCAGATCGGCCACGCGCAGGACATTGCTGTCCAGTCCGCCGCCTCGTCCACGCCGCAGGATGGTGCGCACGCGGGCCAACAGCTCGGCAAAAGAAAACGGCTTGACCAGGTAATCGTCGGCTCCCAACTCCAGCCCCTTCACACGGTCTTCCACCTGATCGCGGGCGGTCAGAAACAGCACCGGCATTTCCAGTCCACGCCGCCGCAGTGATGCCAGCACCTGCCAGCCATCCAGCTCCGGCAACATCACGTCCAGGATCACCAAGTCGTATTCGCCGTGCAAAGCCAAGTGCAGCCCATCGCTGCCATTGGCCGCCAAGTCCGCCACAAAACCGGCTTCATTCAAGCCTTGACGCAGGTATTCGCCGGTTTTCGGTTCGTCTTCAACGATCAGAATTTTCACGGGCCTGCTCCATCTATTGCTCCCCGCTAGTCTGACAGCAATTCGACTTTATGGCAGCAAGATGACAGACATGTCATCTTCAACTCACCTTCCCGACAGGGGTGAAGGTCCAAACTCCCTTCAATTACCCATACATTGAAAGGAGCCTGCGGTGATGCTCAACCCTTCGTCCCTGTTCAGAAGCCTGGTGCCGTGGCTCAGCTTGCTGGCTGCCGGTGTGGTATTGGCTGCTCCTGCGGAGAAAAATCAGGTCAATCCATCGCCGACCAAGCTGCAGTACACCTCTGCATTGGCGAGTTATCAGGGCTACACCGATCAGGCGGTGCAGTCCTGGCGTGAGGCCAATGACCGGGTTGGTCGCATTGGTGGCTGGCGTGCCTACGCCAAGGAGGCCGCAACTGGGCAGTCAGTCGCCGATAAGCCACCGGCGGCATCCAATCCGCACGCCGGTCACCATGAGGGAGGCAAGCAATGAAGCGCTTGCTCTCATCTCGTCGCGCCAAGCTGGCGGTGTCCGTGGTTGCTATCGGGGTTTTGTCTGGCTGTGCCAGCGTCAGCCTTGAGCAGAACGTGAACCGCGTCAATACCGAGACCACCGGCTTCACTGACGGGCAATTGAGCTTGGCCCAAAGCAATCAGGAACGTGAGCAACGCGCACAGCTCGCTGCCCAATTGCTGGCAAAACCCCTTGGGCAGAAAGAAGCTGTGCAGCTCGCATTGACCAACAGCCACGCCTTGCAAGCCCTGCTGGCGCAAGGTTGGGCGGAGTCCGCCGACGCCGCACAGGTCGGCCGCATTGCCAACCCCATCTTCAGTTTTGAGCGCATGGTGGTTGGTGATGAGCTGGAGTTGGCACGCTCGCTCTCGTTTGGTCTGCTGGATCTCTTGACCTTGCCTGCCCGCACGGGCATCGCCGAGCGCCGCATCGAGCAGGCGCAATTGCGTCTTTTTGCTGAGGTGGTGGATCGCGTGACACAGGTACGCCAAGCCTGGGTGCGTGCCGTGGCGGCTCAGCAGGCCCTGAGCTACGCGCGACAGGTGTTTGAAAGCGCCGAGGCCGGTGCCGAACTCGCGCGGCGCATGCAGTCGGTAGGCAACTTCAATCGCATCAGTCGTGCCCGTGAGCAATCTTTCTATGCCGATGCCGCTACCCGCCTGGCGACTGCCCAACACCAAGCGACCGCGAGCCGGGAGGAACTGATTCGTTTGCTGGGGCTTGATGAGGCGCAGGCGCAACAACTCCAACTGTCCGAACGTCTGCCCGATTTGCCCAAAGCGCCGCTCGAACCAAATACGGTAGGCGCATTGGCGACGAATGGTCGTCTGGACATTCGTTTGGCGCAAAGCGCACTGGCTGGCGCGGGCAAGGCACAAGGCTTGAACATCATCACCAGTTTCACCGACATCGAGTTGACCGCGCGACGCAATACGGTATTTGACAACGCCGCAGGAACCCGAACCGAACCGCGCGGATTCGAGGTGGCGGTTCGCTTACCAATTTTCGACTGGGGCGGCATGCAGCGCGATGCGTGGAATGCCCGCACGCTCGCGGCGGCCAATCAACTGGAGGCCACGGTGCGCGCGGCGGGCTCGCACTTGCGCGAGAGTTATTCGGCCTATCGCACATCATTTGATGTGGCCAAGCATTACCGGGATGAAGTGCTGCCCGTGCGCCGTGTGATCTCCGATGAAAACCAACTTCGCTACAACGGCATGCTGATTGGTGTCTTCGAGTTGCTGGCCGACGCTCGTGATCAGGTTGGAACCGTGACAGCCGCCATTAATGCGCAGCAACAGTTCTGGCTGGCGGACGCAGCCTTGCAGGCGTCGTTGATCGGCCGCCCCACCAGGACCTCCCTGTCCGTGATGACCAGCGCACCCAGTGCTGGTGCGGCTGGACATTGACTAAGGGATTGAAGCCATGACATCCAGAAGAGATTTTTTCCGATTGGCCAGTATCGCTGGTGGTGCAGTTGCAGCCAGTGCTGTGAGCCGCGTGGCACTTGCAGCCTTGCCAGAGCCCGTCATTCAAACCAGCCCTGACACCATGCCGCCACTGGTGCCCAATACTGGGCGCTCATACAACCCGGTGGTGACACTCAACGGCTGGACCTTGCCCTGGCGTATGAACAACGGCGTCAAAGAGTTTCACTTGGTGGCCGAACCGGTGGTGCGCGAGATGGCCCCCGGCTTCAAGGCCCACCTTTGGGGCTACAACGGGCAAAGCCCTGGCCCCACCATCGAAGTGGTCGAGGGCGACCGCGTGCGGATCTTTGTGACAAACAAGCTCCCTGAGCACACCAGTATTCACTGGCATGGACAACGCTTGCCCAATGGTATGGATGGGGTTGCTGGACTGAATCAACCCGCCATTCAACCAGGCAAAACCTTTGTATATGAATTTGTCGCACGTCGTCCCGGCACCTTCATGTATCACCCACACGCGGATGAAATGACGCAGATGGCCATGGGCATGATGGGCTTCTGGGTCACTCACCCCAAAGCCAAGCACCCGTTGATCGATGAAGTGAACCGGGATTTTTGTTTTCTGCTCAACGCCTACGACATCGACCCTGGGAGCTACACGCCCAAGATCATGACGATGCTGGACTTCAACCTGTGGAGCTGGAACAGCCGAATCTTCCCCGGCATCGATTCATTAAATGTGCGGTTGAACGACAAGGTTCGCATTCGTATCGGCAACCTGACGATGACCAACCACCCGATCCACCTGCACGGGCACGAGTTTCTCGTCACTGGCACAGATGGCGGGCCAACTCCCAAGAGCACCCGCTGGTACGAGGTCACCACCGATGTCGCGGTCGGCCAAATGCGGCAGATCGAATTTCTCGCCGACGAGGAAGGCGACTGGGCCTTCCACTGCCACAAGAGCCACCACACCATGAATGCCATGGGCCACAACGTGCCCACGCTCATCGGAGTCGATCATCGTGGCATTGCCAAGAAGATTAATTCCTTGATTCCTGATTACATGGTAATGGGCGAACGCGGCATGGCCGACATGACCGAGATGGAAATGCCCATTCCAGATAACACTGCGCCCATGATGACCGGCGAGGGGCCGTTCGGCTCGGTCGAGATGGGTGGCATGTTCAGCGTGCTCAAGGTACGCCGCGACCAAAAGCCCGGCGACTACAGCAATCCGGGCTGGTTCAAGCACCCGGAAGGCACGGTGGCGCACGAATACACCGGGCCGCTGGCCGAACCTGCCCGCTTCAAGTCGGAAGGAGGGCAATCCATGCCACGCGCCCAGAAGCCGCTCGCCCCAACAGAAGTGAAGGTGCGCAAGCCCAGCAGTGGCCATGACAACCACTGATCCACTTTGATTTAACCCAGGAGACCTTGTAATGACTCAGATGATCCGCACCCTTCGCCCTTTGACCTTGATCGCCGTGTTGGCCTTGTCTAGTGCTGCTTTTGCCGGTGGCACCCATGGAGGTGGCCACGGCCACGACAGCGACGAGACCGCGATTGGCAAACCCGGCGTGGCCAGCAAAGCCAGCCGAACCGTCACCGTTGAGATGACGGACAACATGCGCTATACGCCCGCCGAGATTCAGGTCAAGCAAGGTGAGACGGTTCGTTTCATCGTCAAAAACAAGGGTCAGGTCAAACACGAGCTAAGTTTGGGCACTCAGCAGGAACTGTTGGAACACTTGGAACAGATGCGCAAATTCCCGGACATGGAACACGACGAGCCCAGCAAGGTCACGTTGGCTCCCGGGAAACAGGGAGAAATCGTCTGGCAGTTCACCAAAGCGGGCACCGTGAATTTTGCTTGCCTGATGCCGGGGCACTACGAGGCTGGTATGAAGGGTCAAGTCAAGGTCAGCAAAAAATAGTTTGAGCAATCAACAAGGAGCGCCCTATGTCCCGACTGCACTCAATCGCGCGGACCACCCGACGCGCTTGGCTTGCCGGTATCGCCGTGATGGTACTGGCACCTTCGACCATGGTCGCCTACGCCGCACCGGCAACTTTGCAGGTCTGGAAAGATCCCAACTGCGGCTGCTGCAAAGACTGGATTGCGCACCTCGAAAAAAGCGGATTTGCAGCCACAGTCATTGAACAAGGTAACAGCGCTGCACGCGCACGTCTCGGTATGCCGCAGAAATTCGGCTCTTGTCACACGGCCTTGATCCAGGGCTACGTGATTGAGGGTCACGTGCCCGCTGCAGACATCCAACGCTTGCTCAAAGAAAAACCCAAAGCCTTGGGACTGGCAGTGCCAGGCATGCCGATTGGGTCGCCAGGCATGGATGGGCCCGCTTACGACAACCGGCGCGATGCGTATCAGGTGCTGCTGATCCAGCGCGATGGCAGCACCACTGTTTTCAACACCTACCCACGAGGATAGCCATGAACATCATCCAGAAAATCACCACCGTTTCCGCCCTGGCCTTGGGCATTGCTCTGCCTGTGAGCAGCATGGCGCAGACCACCATGGATCATAGCAAGATGGACATGTCGCAGACTGCTGTGTCGATGACCGAAGGTGAGGTCAAGAAAGTAGACCTTGATGTCGGCAAAGTCACCATCAAACACGGCCCCATCAAACACATGGACATGCCTGGTATGACCATGGTTTTCACTGCCAAGGACAAAGGGCTGCTCGCCAATGTGAAGCCAGGCGACAAGATTCAATTCATGGTGGTAAATGAAGGCGGAAAGATGGTTGTTACCGAGATTCAAGCTGCGCGATAAAAACCCCTGTATTGGCGTACCGTGGCTGAATGTCGCGTAAAACATCGGCGACATTAGTCGTTTACAACTCACAGAAGGAGAAATTCATGAACAGCAATCGCAAATATTTGATCGGACTGTGCGTCGCCACCCTGTCGCTCGGCGCGCTGGCTCAAAACGCTGACGAGCACAAAGATCACCACCCCGCTGGCACCAAACCCGTTGCAACTGCAGTCCAGAAACCTTCCTCTGGTCCCGTGGGGGCGGACAAGATGGTGGCAGTGGATCAGCATATGAAAATCATGCAGACCATGCACGAAAAATTTTTGGCAGCAAAGACTCCGGAAGAACGTCAAGCGTTGATGGCGGAGCACATGAAATTGATGCAGGACGGAATGGCCATGATGAAGCAGATGGGCGGTATGTCTGCAGGAATGGCCAAAAACTCCAAGATGACTGATCGCCAACAGATGATGGAAAAACGAATGGACATGATGGAGTCCATGATGCAAATGATGATGGACCGGATGCCTGTACAAAACAAATAACCTGTCGAATTCTTGGAGAACTGCTATGAACCACCAACGTGAGGGACACGAAACGCCCAGAAGCTTTTGGTCTTCACGCTACGCCATTGGACTATTGGTCATTGGTGGCATAGCGGCCTACTTTCTATTAACTGAGCACTTGGCGCATGTCGTCGGCGCTTTACCATTTATGCTTCTTCTGGCTTGTCCGCTGATGCATGTATTCATGCACGGTGGTCATGGACATCACCGGGGACGCAGCCATTCGGAGTCGAAGAGTAATTCCGAGTCAGGAAAGCCGGGAGAGCCGTCATGAACCACAGTGAATCAGCTTACGGCTTGTGGTCGCTGGTTATCTTGAACTCAGCGATATTCATCATGTTCGCATTCAGCTTTTTCAAACCAAATACGGCGCGAGATTGGAGAACCTTCAGTGCCTTCGCGGCGTTTGTCGTGGCTTTATTTGTGGAAATGTATGGTTTTCCGCTGACCATTTACCTGTTGTCGGGTTGGCTCCAAACTCGTTTCCCAGGACTTGATTTGCTCTCCCACAACTCGGGGCATCTGTGGTCGACGCTGCTTGGAGAGAAAGGAGATCCACATTTTGGGGTTCTGCATATCGCCAGTTACATCTTCCTAGGCTATGGCTTTTAT
>JAJUHM010000137.1 GCA_029279925.1 Aquabacterium olei | reverse complement strand
GATGGGCGGGCGCGCTGCGGAGGAGATCTTCTTCCAGGATGTGACCAGCGGCGCCTCAAATGATTTACAGGTAGCCACGCACCTGGCCGAAGAAATGGTGATGCGCCTGGGCATGTCATCTCAGCTGGGCCAGGTGGCCTACGAGCGGCCCCACCACGCCTTTCTGGGCCCGGCGGCCGATGGCATCGGCTCACCGCGTCAGCACAGCGAGGCCACCGCCGAACAGATCGACACGGCGGTGCGCCAGCTGGTGGACGAGGCCTACCAGCGCGCCCGCGCCTTGCTGGATGCCCGCCGCGCGCTGCTCGATGAAGGGGCCGCGATGCTGCTGGCCCGCGAAACACTCACTGAGGCGGATCTGACGACACTGGCGCAGGCTGCGCGCGCGCTTCCCGCCTGAATTCCAGCCGCATCTTGCGCAGGTGGGCCTGGTAGCCCTCGGCATCACCATACTCCTTGAAGCGGTGATAGCGCCCATGCGCGCCCACGATGCGGCGCGCGTGCTTGATCGGGCACCAGTACTGCTCGGTGCGCGCGGTCACCTCGGTCACCCAGGCCAGCAGCCCGTTGGCGTAGGCGCAGTACTCGCAATTGAGCTTTTCCAGGCTGTTGAGGTAGGCCAGCTTGTGCCGGTCGAAGCGGATGTAGTCGGCCCGTCGCACCTTCGGAATGCCGTACAGCGGGAAGCACACCGCATGGTAGATCGACACCAGCACGTCGAGGATCACGAACGCCGGGAACACGCCGTAAATGAACGGCGCCGACAACCAGTTCTGCGGCCGGCTACCGGCCAGCCAGCGCAACAGCCCCATGCGCAGCTGGCGATGCCGCGCCTTCACGGCCGATTCGAACTCGATGCGGCGCCCTTTGAGCTCGAAGAACACCTGCTGCTCGCGCTCTTTCATCGCGTCGCGCAGCTCGTCTTCCAGCTTGGTGATCTGAGTGAGGATCTGTCGGATACGGTCGTCCATGTGCTGACTGCTGGCTGGCCATCCACACCGCGGCGCGCACGGCCACCGCGCGCCGCGCCGATCCACCCGACTCAGCGGCCCGACGGGCTGCTGCGCGGGTTCAGCATCACGCGGGTCTTGCCGCCGGTGGTCACGAGGATCACCGCGTCGCCCGGCTTGAACGTTTCATTGCCCTGCGCCTGAACCAGCGCGCGGCGTTCGCCGTTCATCAGCTGCACGATGATTTCGTAGGCGTCTTCACGGGTGCCGAAACGCTCGACCGCGTTGCCCACGACCGCACCCACCACCGCGCCCGCCACACCGGCCATGGCCGAGCCACGGGGGTTGCTGGTGCCGCCCGCACCGGCGATCCCGCCGATCACAGCGCCCGTGCCGCCACCGATGCCGCTCTGGCTGCCTTCGACCACGACGGGCCGAATGCTGATGACGATCGCATCAGCAACCTGCGACAGGCGCTGCGCGTCGCCCGGCTTGATGACGTCCGGGCTGGTGGTGGAACAGGCTGACAGACCGATCAGGGCCAGGGCGCTCAAGGCGCCAGCCAGAGTCGACTTCAGGGATTGCATCTCAAGATCCTTCCGAAACAGGCTGTCACTCTATCAGCCCCTGCCGGTTGGAACTCAATCGTCAATCCCGAGTTCCTGGATCTTGCGGGTGATCGTGTTGCGGCCGATGCCGAGCTTCTGAGCCGCCTCGATGCGGCGCCCTCGTGTCAGCTCCAGGGCCGTGTGGATCAGGCTCGCCTCGAACTGCCGCGTCAGGGTGTCCCACACCTCGGGCTGGCCGGCCTCCAGGCGTGCACGGGCCTCGCGTTCCAGATCCTTGAGCCAGCCGGGTGCCGCCGCCGGGGGGGCGGACACAGACGGAGCCAGCCCGGCGCTGAACGGGTCGGCTGCGACCACAGAGTACGGGGACCCGGCAACCAAGCCCCCAGCGACGCCTCCGGCAGGCCCGACAGACGACGGCACCGTCGCTGGCGAACCGCTCACCCCCACGCCGAAGCCCCCCTCATCCGGGCCGCGCCCTTCCGCGGCTCGGGCATCGCCCCCGCTGACGGCGTCCTGTCCGCTCCAGGCGGCAGAGCTGGCCGGCGAGGGGTTGGCGGGGGTCCATGCGCCGGGCGCGGACCATGCTTCGCTCGGCGTCGCGGCCGCCACGGAGCCGGTCTGCCCCACGGCAGGCTGCGGCGACGCGACCGCCGCCGGGGCGGCATTCATCGCCGGCATCTGGCCATCCAACAATTCTGGCGGCAGGTCCTTGACCTCGATCACCTGCGCCGGGGCCATCACCGTCAGCCAGTGGCAGATGTTCTCCAGCTGCCGCACGTTGCCCGGGAAGTCGAACGAGGCCAGCCGGGCGATCGCCGGCTCGGAGATCCGCTTGGCCTCCACACCCAGGTCCTTGGCGCTCTTTTGCAGGAAGAAGCGCGCCAGCGTCGGGATGTCCTCACGGCGCTCACGCAGGGCGGGAAGACGCAGGCGGATGACGTTCAGGCGGTGGAACAAGTCTTCGCGGAACACGCCCTGGCGCACGCGGTCTTCCAGGTTCTGATGGGTCGCGGCAATGACCCGCACATTGCTCTTGAGCGGGTGGTGGCCGCCCACGCGGTAGAACTGGCCGTCGCTGAGCACCCGCAGCAGACGCGTCTGCAGGTCGAACGGCATGTCGCCGATTTCATCGAGGAAGAGCGTGCCGCCATCGGCCTGCTCGAAGCGCCCGCGACGCATGGTCTGCGCGCCGGTGAACGCACCGCGCTCGTGGCCGAAGAGTTCCGACTCCAGCAGGTCCTTCGGGATGGCCGCGGTGTTGATGGCCACGAACGGGCCATTCGCCCGCGGGCTGTGCTTGTGCAGCGCGCGCGCCACCAACTCCTTGCCAGCGCCCGATTCACCGGTGATCAGCACCGTGACATTGCTCTGACTCAGACGGCCGATCGCACGGAAGACATCCTGCATGGCCGGCGCCTGGCCCAGCATCTCGGGCATCTGCGCGACACGCTCGTCCACGACCTCTTCGCGCACGCTCTCGTCGACCGCACGGCGGATCAGTTCGACCGCCTTGGGCAGGTCGAAGGGTTTGGGCAGGTATTCGAACGCACCGCCCTGGAAGGCCGACACGGCGCTGTCCAGATCGGAGAAGGCCGTCATGATGATGACGGGCAGCCCCGGCAGCCGCGCCTTGACCTTGCTCAGCAGGTCGATGCCCGAGCCGCCCGGCATGCGGATGTCCGACACCAGCACCTGCGGTTCGTCGTCATCCAGCGCCAGCAGCACATCGCGCGGGTTGGTGAAGCTGCGGACAGGCAGGTCCTCGCGGGCCAATGCCTTCTCGAGCACGAAGCGGATGGATTGGTCGTCGTCAACGATCCAGATGGGTTTCATGCTGACCTGAGGTGATGGCATCCCGTCTCGACTGTGACGCGTGCACCGGTCACGGCAGCGGAATCAGGATTCTGAAAACCGTGCGCCCCGGCTCGCTCTCGCATTCGATGGTGCCCTGATGCTGTTGAACGAAGGTTTGAGCCAATGTCAGGCCCAGTCCGGAGCCGCCCTCCCGCCCCGAAACCAGCGGGTAGAAGATGCGGTCACGAATCGCCTCCGGGATACCCGGGCCGTTGTCCTCAATATGCAAGACCAGTGCCAGCCGGTGCAACTGCCGGTTGATCGTGACGCGGCGAGCCACCCGTGTGCGCAAGGTCAGTTTGGCGTCGCCCGCCTGAATGCGCTCGGCCAGCGCCTGGGCCGCGTTGTGGGCGATGTTCAGCACAGCCTGGATCAGCTGCTCGCGGTCGCCGCGGAAATCGGGGATCGAGGTGTCGTAGTCGCGCCAGACCTTCAGCCCCTTGGGGAACTCCGCCAGGATGAGCGAACGCACCCGCTCGCAGACCTCATGGATGTTGACGTCGCCCACCAGATGCGGACGCCGGTGCGGCGCCAGAAGGCGGTCCACCAGGGCCTGAAGGCGATCGGCCTCGTGGATGATGACCTGCGTGTACTCGGTCAGCGACTTGCTCTCGAGCTCCATCTGCAGCAGCTGGGCCGCGCCACGGATGCCGCCCAGCGGGTTCTTGATCTCGTGGGCCAGATTGCGGATCAGCTCCTTGTTGGCCTGCACCTGGTCCATGGCGCGCTCCTCGCGCTCCTGGCGGGTCTGCTGTTCGATCTCGACCAGCTCGATGAGAACCAGATCGCGGTGTTCCAGGCGGGTGACGATGCACTGCACCGGCAGCGGCTCGCCGAACAGATTGGGATGGCGCTTCAACTCGGCCTGCAGGCGGCTGGTGGCGTACTCATTGGAGGCCACGGCGCCCACGATGTCCTGCAGCAGCGTCGCATCGACGAACCACTCGAAGATGGACTCGCGCAGCACGCTGCGGCGGGACAAGCCCAGGATTTCCTCGAACGCCGCGTTCGCAAACAGACACTGGCCGTCGGGCTCCACCACCGCCACCATGGTGGCGAGGTAGTCCAGCGCGTCCAGGCTGCCGGGCAGCAGCGAACGGACGGCCTCGGGGTCCACGCGCGACTCGCCGCGGGCGGACAGACCATGGTGGCCCGTCGCCACGCTGTGGCGCACGGCGCCGGTCATCGCGCTCCTCCGAGTGCACCGAGTTCACGGCGCAAGGCCGCCACATCGGCCTCCTTGCGGGTCAGGGCGTCGCGCATGGCGGCCACGCGCTCCTGGTACTTCGCGTAATTGCGTTCGTCGCCGCGGCGCTCCGGCTCGCCGTTGTTGAACTCCTTCTGCAAGGCGGCCAGGGCTTCCTCCTCCTTGCGCAACTCCGCTTCGAGAATGCGGCGCCGGTCGGCATCGCGGGCGCGCTGCTCGTCGCTGCTCACCTTCGGCGCCGTGCTGCCCCCTCCTTGACTGCCGCCTGCGGCCGGACGCTGCACCGGCTGCGACGACTGGATCACGGTGATGGGCGCCCCATCCAGCGTGCGGCAGCCTCGTTGCTGCGCTTCTTTCGGGCTCAAGGCATCGGTGTACAGGTTGCCGGGGCAGCGGTAGACCGCCTTGTCCTGGGCCCAGGCGACCTGCCCCGCTGCCGCGACAACAAGCAGCAGGCCACAGCGCAACCAGCGCGACGACGGAGCTGAGGCCGAGGCAGGAACACGGACAGGTGGGCGGGTCATGAACGGCATGGGTCTTTCAATCACTCGACATCGGCCAGGGCCGACCAGGACACCGAGTATGCCCGCAAGGGCCGTGGCGTGCGTGCCATGAAAAAGGGCGACTTGCGTCGCCCTTGTCGTGCGGCCCCGAAGGGCCGGCCCAGGATCCCTTGCGGGAATCAGAGGGCGTAGTACATGTCGAACTCGACCGGGTGCGTGGCCATGCGGAAGCGGGTGACTTCCTGCATCTTCAGCTCGATGTAGGCATCGATGTACGCATCGGTGAACACGCCACCCTTGGTCAGGAACGCGCGGTCCTTGTCCAGGTACTCGAGGGCCTGATCCAGGCTGTGGCAGACGGTCGGCACCAGTGCGTCCTCTTCGGGCGGCAGGTGGTACAGGTCCTTCGTGGCGGCTTCGCCCGGATGAATCTTGTTCTCGACGCCGTCCAGACCGGCCATCATCAGCGCGGCGAAAGCCAGGTACGGGTTGGCCGAGGGATCCGGGAAGCGGGCTTCGATGCGGCGGCCCTTCGGGTTGGCCACGTACGGGATGCGGATCGAGGCCGAGCGGTTCTTGGCCGAGTAGGCCAGCTTCACCGGGGCTTCGAAGCCGGGCACCAGACGCTTGTACGAGTTCGTACCCGGGTTGGTGATGGCGTTCAGGGCACGGGCGTGCTTGATGATGCCGCCGATGTAGTACAGGGCGAACTCGCTCAGGCCGGCGTAGCCGTCGCCTGCGAACAGGTTCTTGCCGTCCTTCCAGATCGACTGGTGCACGTGCATGCCGGAACCGTTGTCGCCAACGATGGGCTTGGGCATGAAGGTGGCGGTCTTGCCGTAGGCATGGGCCACGTTCGTGATCACGTACTTCTGCAGCTGCAGCCAGTCAGCGCGCTCGGTCAGCGTGCTGAACTTCGTGCCGATTTCCATCTGGCCGGCGTTGGCCACTTCGTGGTGGTGCACTTCAACGGGAATGCCGAGGCTTTCCAGGATCAGGCACATTTCCGAACGCATGTCCTGGCCGCTGTCGACCGGGGGCACGGGGAAGTAGCCACCCTTGACGGTGGGACGGTAGCCGGTGTTGCCGTGCTCGTATTCCTTGCCCGTGTTCCAGGCGCCTTCTTCGGATTCGATCTTGAAGAACGAACCCGACATGTCGTTGGCCCAACGGACGCTGTCGAACACGAAGAACTCGGGTTCCGGACCGAAGAAAGCGGTGTCGCCCAGGCCCGAAGCCTTCAGGTAGGCTTCAGCGCGCTTGGCCAGCGAGCGAGGATCGCGCTCGTAGGGCTTGCCGTCGTGCGGGTCGATGACGTCGCAGGTCAGGATCAGGGTCGGCTCTTCGAAGAAGGGATCGATGTTGGCCGTGTTGGGATCCGGCATCAGCAGCATGTCGGAAGCTTCGATGCCCTTCCAGCCGGCGATGGACGAACCGTCAAAGGCATGGCCCGACGTGAACTTGTCTTCGTCAAAGTGGGAAACAGGCACGGAGACGTGCTGTTCCTTGCCACGGGTGTCAGTGAAGCGGAAGTCAACGAACTTGACTTCGTTGTCCTTCACCAGCTTCATCACGTCGGCGACGGTCTTGTTGGCCATCAGGTGCTCCTAGCAAGAGGCTTGGTTTGATTGCAAGAAGAGGTTGACTCTGTTTCATCGATCAGAAACAGCGCGCAGTGTAATAGCAGAAAGTGTGCCGTCTCGATCTACCCGTGCTCGCCGGCACCGCGGGCGCCTGGGGGCCACAGGGGGTCTCCTGCACCGAAGCGGAACATGCTGCACCCATGCGGCGCCACAGACCTGCCATTTTCGCAGTATGGTAACAAGCGGTATGGCCAGCCGCCGACTCAGTCAGCTTTTTTGCACCACATCAGTGCAAAAACCGCCTGACGCGCTTATCGCACCGAAATGGGGCCCATTGATGCACCAAGTCGGTTCAGCCCGTCGAGCAAGGCTCCGAAGGCCGGTTCGATGGTGCCCGGCCGCCCTTTCACCCCGAGTTCGATGTGGCGTCCATGCACCGGATGGTCGACGCTGGGCAGGCTGAACACCTTCACCGGGGCGAAGCGCGTTTCGATGTCCTCCATCAAGGGCGTCAGCGTCGCCTCCATCTGCCCATGCACGATGACCGCCTTCTCGGTCAGCCGGCTCTGGCCGTGCAGGTCCGCGTGCCACTCGTCCAGCACCCAGGCCATCATCGGCCAGGCCATCACCGGGAAGCCTGGCAGAAAGTGGACCCGCCCGCAGAGGCTGAAGCCCGGAATGCGGTTGTAGGGGTTGGGGATGATGGCCGCGCCCTCCGGAAAGTGGCCCATCTGCAGACGACGAAGGGTGTCCGGCCCGGTCGGATCGAAGGGTTTGCCGTCCTGCTGCGCCACCTCCTGGGAGCGCGCGAGAATGAGGTCTCGCGCCTCGGGGTGCAAGCTCAGCGCCGTGCCCAGCGCACGTGCAGCGCATGCCCGGGTGTGGTCGTCCGGCGTGGCCCCGATGCCACCGAAAGAGAACACCACGTCGCCCGAATCGAGCGCATGGCGAATGTCGGCGGTGATGCGCTCCGGGTCGTCTCCCACGTAGCGCACCCACTGGAGCGCCATCCCGCGCTCATCCAGCAGTTCGATCGCCTTGACGAGGTGCTTGTCCTGGCGACGGCCGCTGAGGATCTCGTCGCCGATGATGATGAGTCCGACCATGGGCTGGGGTGTTGCTGAGCTGAACAGGTGCTGCAGCATACCCAAACCCACGCGCGCCCGTCAGGCCGGCCGCCGCGCCAACAACCTGCGCAGCCCCAGCCATTGCTGTGACCAGAAGCCGTGACCGTAATCGCGGCCACCATACTCGGGCAACTGGTCGCGTATCCCGGTCGGCTCCAGACCGCCGTCGAACCGCGCCGTGCGGAACAGAATGTCCCAGATCGGGAACAGCACCGCGAAGTTGCAGCCGCCCAGGCTGCCCGGACCAGCCTCACCCTCATGCCCGATGCCGATGGCGTGATGCTGTCGATGGAAACGCGGGCTCACCAGCAGGCGCTCGCCCAACCAGCCAAACGACAGCCGGATGTTGGCATGAGACAGGCTCTCGACCAGCTGGGTGCAGGCGACGATGGCCACGAACTGCCCAGGCGGCACCCCGATCGCGCGGGCGACCAGGGCGATCAGCACGTCGCGCAGGAGGTCGTCGAGCAGGTGGTTGCGGTTGTCACTCCACATCGTCATGTGGCGCTGGCTGTGGTGCACGGCGTGCAGCGCCCATCAGCGATCAAGGCGGTGCTGCCCGCGATGGATCCAGTAATCCAGCAGGTCGAACACCAGCAGGTAGACCACAAACGCGGCCCAGGCCGTGTCGGTGATGCCGGGCCACCAGGGCGCCATCCAGGCGTCGAGCTGGATTCCGTGAAGGCCATGGACCGCTGCGGCGCCGAACAGCCCGTCCAGCCACGGCCCCACCAGGAAGAACACCCCCAACCGGAACAGGCCCAGCCGGTGGATGAGCGTGTAGACGACGTC
>JAJUHM010000136.1 GCA_029279925.1 Aquabacterium olei | reverse complement strand
GCCTCAGGACTACCCCAACCTCAAGGTCATCCCGCTGGAGCAGAACTACCGCTCCACCTCGGCCATCTTGCGCGCGGCCAACCACGTCATCGCCACCAACCCCAAGCTGTTCCAGAAGACGCTGTGGTCGGACCTGGGCGAAGGCGAGCCCATCAAGCTGATGGAGTGCGACAACGAAGAGCACGAGGCCGAGCGCACCGTGGCCCACTTCAACCTGGTGCGCAACCGCCTGCTGCACGACTACCCGGCCACCGACAAGGGCGACTGGAAGCACTTCGCCATCCTCTACCGTGCCAACCACCAGGCGCGGCCCTTCGAGCAGGCGCTGCGCAAGGCCAACATCCCGTACAAGGTGTCGGGCGGGCAGAGCTTTTTCGACAAGGCCGAGATCAAGGACCTGTGCGCCTGGCTGCGCCTGCTGATCAACAACGACGACGACCCGGCCTTCCTGCGCGCGGTGACCACGCCCAAGCGCGGCATCGGCCACCAGACGCTGGGCGCCCTGGGCGAGTTCGCGGGCAAGTGGAAGGTCAGCCTGTTCGAGGCGCTGTTCTCGGAGTCGCTGGGCACGGCGCTGAACCGGCGGGCCCTTGATGGCCTGCACGAATTCGGCCGCTACGTGAACGACCTGGAGTACCGCGCCCGCCAGACCGTGGGCGCCGAGGCTGCCAAGGAACTGCTGCTGGAGTGGCTGAAAGAGATCGGCTACGAGCAGCACCTCTACGACAACGAAGAAAACGAGAAGGTCGCGGCCGCGCGCTGGGCCAACGTGCTGGATTTCGTCGACTGGGTGGCCAAGCGCTGCGGCGGTGAGATCGAGAACGACGGCGGCGTGACGGTCGAGAGCGAGCGCAAGAACGTGCTGGAGGTGGCGCAGCTGATCTCGCTGATCACCAGCCTGGCCGAGCGCGAGAGCGACCAGAAGCAGGTGACGCTGACCACGCTGCACGCCTCGAAGGGCCTGGAGTGGCCGCACGTGGTGCTGGCCGGCGTCAACGAGGGGCTGCTGCCCTTCTCGCGCGAGGACGTCGAGATCAGCGGGCAGCAGATCGAGGAAGAGCGCCGGCTGATGTACGTGGGCATCACCCGTGCGCGCCTGACGCTGGGCGTGAGCGTGCTCAAGCGCCGCAAGAAGGGCCGCGAGTACGTGCAGGCCACACCCAGCCGCTTCATCGCCGAGATGAAACTGGGCGAAGGCGGCGGGCCCAAGGAAGACCCCCGCGAAAAGCTCAAGCGCCTGCGGGAAGAGATGGCGGCGCGGGCCAAGGCCAGCGCGGCGGCCGCCCGATCTCAGCCCTGACAGGCTTCGGCGGCCCCGCACAGGGCGAAAAAAAACCCGAGTTCCAGGGAACTCGGGTTTGAAATCCACCAAAGGAGATGGGTGGAGGAGACAAACGAAACTGGCAATGGAACGACCCGGCATTCACACGAAAAGTTCCACCGCAATGTCGCCAATTGTATAGCCGGCCCAGAATGTTCACAAGGGTTTTCACTGATGCCGCATTGAAAACAGGGCGATGCCCGTGACGAACGCCCGATCGGTGGCCTCGGCCCGTGCAAAATGCGCTCCCACCCGACCTTCTGGCGTCATCAGGACACGCACCATGGAATGCACGATCAACTGGCAGCCCGCCTCCGGCATGGCCTTCATGGCTGAAACCGGCAGCGGCCATATCATCAACATGGACGGCGCCCCCGAGGGCGGGGGGCGCAACCTGGCTCCCCGACCGATGGAAACGGTGTTGGCCGGCACCGGCGGCTGCACCGCCTACGATGTCGTGCTCATCCTCAAGCGCGGCCGCCACGACGTGCGCGGCTGCCAGGTCAAGATCACGGCCGAGCGCGCCGAGACCGACCCCAAGGTCTTCACCAAGATCAACATGCACTTCATCGTCACCGGCGTGAACCTGCCGGAGGCGGCCGTGGCCCGCGCCATCCAGATGTCGCACGAGAAGTACTGCTCGGCGTCGATCATGATCGGCAAGACCGCCGAGATCACGACCAGCCACGAGGTCGTGGCCGCCTGAACGGGCTCAGATGCGGTGGGCCGTGAAGGTCATCACCTTGGCCGCCAGCCGCATCAGCCCCCGCACCGGCAGCGGCAGGGGGGCGCCCCCAGCTGCCAGCGCGGCATCGGCGTGCTCGACCTCGTCGTCGCGCATCTGCCGCACGATGGCCCGAGAGGCTTCGTCGCCCGGCGGAAGGCGGTCGAGGTGGCTGTTGAGGTGGGCCTCCACCTGACGCTCGGTCTCGACGACAAAGCCCAGACTGACGGCGTCGCCCGCACGTGCCGCCAGCAGGCCGATGCCGAACGCGCCGGCGTACCACAGCGGGTTGAGCAGGCTGGTGCGCCCGCCCAATTCCTTCAGGCGTTGCTCGGTCCAGGCCAGGTGATCGGTTTCCTCGCGTGCGGCCGCATCGAACTGGGCCTTCAGCGCGGGGTCCTTCGTGCCCCAGGCCTGGGAGGCGTACAGCGCCTGTGCACACACCTCGCCCACGTGGTTCACCCGCATCAGGGCCGCAGACAGGCGCTTCTGCTCCTCGGTCAGCACCGCGCCTTCGACCGGAGGCTGCGGGCACGGGCGCGCGGCGGTGTGCTCGGCAAACACGGTGCGAACCGCGGCATCCAGCGAGATCAGGAGGCGGTCGAGGCCATCGTGCTGGACGGCGGAGCGGGCGGGGGCGTGAGCGGTGTGCATGGTCGCCGATGGTGACAGGTTGGCGCAACAGGGCCCTGATCGTACTCAAAAGCCCGCGGCGCAGGGCTGGCCGATGTGGCAAGCCGGCCACCGCAGTCCGGGTCAGGCCGGCGTCAGGCCACGCCCGGGCTCATCGCTGCATCAGTCCGCGGCTCTTGGCAATCGACATCAGGATGCCGAGCGCCAGCCCCAGCGTGACCATGGCGGTGCCCCCGTAGCTGATGAAGGGCAAGGGCACCCCCACCACCGGCAGGATGCCGCTGACCATGCCCATGTTGACGAAGACGTAGGTGAAGAAGCTGAGCGAAACCGCACCCGCCAGCAGGCGCGAGAACAGCACGGGCGCCTGCGAGGCGATGTAGAGCCCCCGGAAGATGAGCGCGAGAAACCCGGCCATCAGCCCGAGGCAGCCGACCAGGCCGAACTCCTCGGCGTAGGCCGCGAAGATGAAGTCGGTGGTGCGCTCGGGGATGAACTCGAGATGGGTCTGCGTGCCCTGCATGAAGCCCTTGCCCGTCATCCCGCCGGAGCCGATCGCGATCATCCCCTGGATGATGTGGAAGCCCTTGCCCAGCGGGTCCACCGTCGGGTCCAGCAGCGTGCACACGCGGGTCTTCTGGTAGTCGTGCAGGCCGACCCACTTCACCCCCGGCTGGCACAGCTGAGGCTCGTACCAGACGATGAGGCTGATGCCGATCACGCCTGCTGCCATCACGGGCAGGATCAGCCGCCAGCTGAGCCCGGCAAAAAAGATCACATACAGGCCGGAGGACAGCACGAGCATGGCCGTCCCCAGATCGGGCTGCTTGAGGATCAGGGCCACGGGCACCATCAGCAGCGCGCCGGCGATGGCGAAATCCGGCCCTCGGATCTGCCCTTCGCGCCGCTGGAACCACCAGGCGAGCATGAGCGGAGCGCCGATCTTGAGGATCTCGGAAGGTTGAATGACCAGCCCGAGGTTGAGCCAGCGCGTCGAGCCCTTCTTGGTGATGCCGAACAACTCGGTCGCGATCAGCAGGATGATGCCCAGGATGTACAGCGGCACGGCCAGGCTCATCAGGCGCTGGGGCGGCACCTGGGCCACGGTGAACATGACGAGCGCGGCCAGCAACATGTTGCGCGACTGGTCACCGAACCGGGAGCCGTTGTCGAAACCGGCGGAGTACATCGTCACCAGGCCGGTCGTGCACAGCGCCAGCACGATGCACAGCAGCGGCAGATCGAAGCCCTGGAACACCGGGCGCACGCGCTGCCACAGCGAGGGTTTGTCAAAAGCGATGCTCATGGCTGCTCCCTGGATGCGGCCGCGGCAGGCCGGTTGGCGGGCGCACTGCTGCTGCCGACCACGGCCAGCGGCGCATCGGCGCCAAAGGCGTCCATGCGGCGCGGCAGGGGCACGTCTTCAGCGCGCCGGGGTGTGCCCACCGGCGCGGCAGCCTTGCCCTGCTGAACGAGGGCGATGTCGTCCTCGCTGGGGTAGACGCCCAGCAGCAGGTAGTCCAGCACACGCCGGGCGATCGGCGCCGCAGCCGCCGCACCGAAGCCCGCGTTCTCGACGATCACCGCCAGCGCGACCCGCGGGTTGTCCACGGGGGCAAAGGCCTCGTACAGCGAATGGTCGCGCCGGTACTCGTCCAGGCGGGACGCCACGTACTTCTCGTTCTGCCGCAGCCCGACGGCCTGGGCCGTGCCCGTCTTGCCGCCGCTGGTGTAGCCGGCGCCCATGAACACGCGCGTCGACGTGCCCTGCTGCGTCACCCCGTACATGGCCTCGCGGATGATCTCGGTGTGCCCGGCCTGGAACTTCAGCGGGGCGAGGTCCTGGCGTTCAGGGATGCGCCGCTCGCGGGTCACCACGTTCTCGATCTCGCGCACGATGCGAGGCTGGTAGCGCTGCCCGTCGCTGACGACGGTGGCCAGGGCCGAGGCCACCTGCAGCATGGTGAAGTTGTTGTAGCCCTGGCCGATCCCCAGCGAGATGGTCTCGCCCGCGTACCACTTCTTCTGCTCGGGGCGGCGGTAGGTCTTGCGCTTCCATTCGGTGGACGGCAGGATGCCGGTGACCTCGCCTTTGAGGTCGATGCCCGTGTGCCGGCCGAAGCCCAGCGGCGCCATCTGGTCGTGGATCAGGTCCACGCCCATCTCGTTGGCCAGCGAGTAGAAATAGACGTTGCTCGACTCGACGATGGCGCGGCGCATGTCCATGGCCCCTCCCCGCTCGTTCTCCGGACTGCGGAAGCGGTGTCCGCCGAACAGGAAAACGCCGTTGTCCATGACGATGGTGCTGGGGCTGCGCTTACCGGCGTTCAAGGCGGCCAGCGCCATGAAGGGCTTGTAGGTCGAGCCGGGTGGGTAGGTGCCGCGCAGCGCCCGGTTGAGCAGAGGCTTGTCGGCGCTCTCGTTGAGTTCCTTCCAGTTCTCCGTGTCGATGCCGTCGACGAACAGGTTGGGATCGAACGTGGGCTTGGAGACGAAGGCCAGCACCTCACCGTTGCGCGGGTCGATGGCGACCAAAGCGCCACGGCGGTTGCCGTACAGGCGCTCGATCAGGCCCTGCAGCTTGATGTCGATCGACAGGTGCACCGTGTTGCCCGGCGTGGCCGGCGTGGAGCGCAGCCGGCGCACGGCACGTCCGCCCGCGCTCGTCTCGACCTCTTCCACCCCGGTGATGCCGTGCAGCTCGCGCTCATAGCTCTGCTCGATGCCCAGCTTGCCGATGTGCTCGGTGCCCCGGTAGTTGGCCTGGTCCTCTTCCGGCCAGTCTTCCATGGCCTTGGCTTCGCGCTGGTTGATGCGGCCGATGTAGCCGAGCACGTGGCTGGCCAGCTCGCCATAAGGGTAGTGGCGGAACAGGCGGGCCTGGATGTCCACACCGGGAAAGCGGTAACGCTGGGCGGTGAAGCGGGCCACCTCCTCGTCGCTGAGGCGGGTGCGGATGGGGATGGACTCGAAGCTCTTGGACTCTTCCCGCAGGCGCTTGAACCGGCGTCGGTCACGGGCCTGGATGTCGACGATCTCGGTGAGGGCGTCGATGGTGGCTTCGACATCCTTCACCTTCGATGGCGTGATCTCGAGCGTGTAGGCCGAGTAGTTGTTGGCCAGCACCACGCCATGTCGGTCGACGATGAGCCCACGGTTGGGCACGATGGGCACCACCGCGATGCGGTTGCTTTCGGCCTGGGTGGCCAGCTGCTCGTGGCGAACCACCTGCAGTGTCAACAGGCGGAAGACGAGCAGGCCGAAACAGAACAGCACGAACGCCACAGCCGCCCACAGGCGAAGCCTGAAGCGGCTGAGTTCGACTTCGAGATTCTTGAGTTCGGTCATGAGCGGGTGCGCAACCCGCTATCGTAGCGTGCCTGTCGCGCTCAGTAGCGCCAGACGCCCTGCAACCACCAGCGCGTGCGGGCGTTGCTGGGTTCGGACACGATCCGCTCGTCACCCAGGCGGGTGGCGACGGTCACGCGAACCACCGTGGTGGGCTGGGGCGACCACAACAGCGACAGGCCTGTGCCGCGCAGAATGCGACGGTTCTCGGTGTCGGGCAGCGGGTGGCGGTTCAGCCAGATCTGGCCGAAATCCACGAAGCCCGCGAACTGCACGGCCTGCAGCGGCAGCGTGTAGCGCACTTCGCCCGACGCAATGTAGCCCTCGTCACCCGTGGCCTCGCCCTGCGGATAGGCACGCACGCCCTGCATGCCGCCCAGCGACAGGCGCTCGGACGAATCCAGGTTCTGCGACGCCATCTGCGTGTAGGCCGAACCGTAGACGCTCCAGTTGCCGCTGACGGGGGCGGTGATGTTGCTGGTCAGCACGAACTTGCTGAAGCCACCGTGGGTCTTGAGGCCCTGGGCGTCGGCTGCGCGGTTGGCTTCGTTTTCCAGCACCAGCTGGCCGTGCGTGGACAGCGCCGCAAAGCTGTAGGTGGCATTGCCGACCAGGCCATAGCCGTTCAGGCCGATGCCGGCCACCCGGCTGTGCTTGCGGTTCACGATATCCGGCTCGAACGAGGCGAAGCGGTCTTCGTAGTTCTTGCGCTCGAAACTGGTCGTCAGGAAGGCCGTGTGCTCGACCGAACGCCACAGCGGGTAGGTGGCCTGCACCGTGCCCACGCGCGCCCAGCCGGACGCCTTCAGCGGCTCGTACTCACGGCCCAGCTTGTAATGCAGGTCGGACCACGACGCCCCCACGACCCAGCCCGAGCCGCCGACCGGCACGCGGTAGCCCAGACGGGCCTGGCGCAGGTTCTCGTCGGTGGCCAGCAGGCGCAGCTGCACCTGATCACCCAGCCCGGCCGGGCTGTTGACGTTGACCGTGGCGCCCACACGGTTGTAGCCGGTGTAGCGGTTGCCATGCGTGTCGGCTTCGATCAGCCCCGTCACGCGGGAGCCCGGCTCGACAGTGACATCCAGATCGGTTTCGCCGGTCTGTGCACCGGGCTTGAGCAGCACCGTGGCACGGCTGGCGCCCGGGGTCTCGCCAAGCAGCAGCAGGCGGCGCTCCAGCGAGGGCTCGAACACCACGCTGCCCGCCGGCATGCGGCCTGCCAGCGCGGCAACCTGGGCATCGCGGATCAGCGAGCGGTTGTCGATGTTGACCTTGCCGATGCGCCCTTCGACGACCAGCACCTGCACCACGCCGTCGCGGATCTCCTGCGCCGGCAGGATGGCACGCGCCGCGCCGTAACCGGCATTCTGGTAGTAGGCCGTGATGCGGTAGACGGCGTCCTGCAGGTCGGCGAGCGACCAGCTCTTGCCCGGCACCTCGGCCACGAGCGCGTCGAGCTCTTCGGTCCGGAACACGGTGTTGCCCGTGATCACCAGCTTGGCCACCTCGATGCGGGGCCCTTCGTTCTGCGTCCCCGGCTTCGGCTGCTCGCGCTGCTGGACCGCCCGCTCCTCGGCGGGGCGCGCGGGCGCCTGCAACGGGGGCGAGACAAGCCGCTCCACATCACCGGCAGACGGCGCGGTGGACGGACTGATCTGGGCGAGGGCCTGCGACACGGCGAGGCTCAGGGACAGCAGGGCAAAGGGCGTGGCCCAGCGGGCCGGCAGCAGGTGGTGCATCACAGTGCGTGGGTCTTCTCAGCGTCTTGCAACAGGGCAGCGGGCTCAGGCCTCACTGCAGGGTCGGCGGCAGGCGGACGGCGCCATTCTCATCGCGGATGGGGCTGTTGTCCTTGCGAACGCGCGTCCGGATCTTCTTGTCATCCTCTTGCTCACCCGCGGCCGTCGGCTCCAGGCCGGCCAGCGGATCGATCGGGGTCGGCGGGTTGGTGTCCGGCGGCAGGATGTTGATCGGCAAGATGGTCAGCTGTCCGGCCTCGTACGTGATCGCGTAGTTCGAAGAGGTCAGGCCGGAGGCCACGATCGTGGTCGAACCGGGCAGCACCGCGCCCTGCGACGTGCCGCCGTAAACCAGCGTGCCCGCCAGCGATGCCAGCGTGTCGGTCGAGGCCAGGCCGGTGGCGGTCACGCCGTTGCCACCGAAGAACGGCACGTTGTCCTGCACCTTGGTGAGGTCGTTGGCGCGGATGATCAGGGCCGCCGGGTCGATGGTCAGCGTGCCGCTGGCGTACGTCAGTTCGTAGTTCTTCGCGGTCAGGCCGCTGGCGGTGATGCCGTAGGTGCCGGCGTTCACGGCGCCCTGGGCGCTGCCGCCGTAGGCCACGGTGCCGCCGAGCACAGTCTCGGTTTCGCCATTGACGAAGCCGCTGTAGCTCACGCCGTTGCCGCCTTCGAAGGCCAGACCGTTGTAGGTGCGGCTGGCGTCCTGGGCGGTCACCGTCAGTGCGGCCTTGCCGATGGTCAGCGTGCCGTCGACGTAGCTCAGGTCGTAGTTCTTGGCGGTCAGGCCGCTGGCGCTGATGCCGTAGGTGCCGGCGTCCTTGGCGCCCTGGGCGCTG
>JAJUHM010000135.1 GCA_029279925.1 Aquabacterium olei | reverse complement strand
GCGCGGCCTGGGCGGGGCCTACAACGTGGGGACGGGGGCGGGCACCAGCGTCACACCGATGCCGGCGGCGACCAGGCCGATGGCGGTCTGCATCTCGTTGGCCTCCTGCACCACGCGGGGGCGCAGGCCCCGGGCCTCGAAATGCGCCAGCATCTGGTCCGCATAGCTCGGGCGCGTCTGCGCCGGATACAGCAGCAACGGCTCTTCGGCCAGCCTGGCCAGGGGCACGCGCTGGCTGGCCAGCAGGCGGTGTCGGGCGGGCAGGGCGGCCACCAGCGGGTCGCGGGCCACCACCTCGCTGCTCAGGGCGACGTCATCCAGCTCCAACCGGCCGAAGCCGACGTCGATGCGGCCAGCCTTCAGGGCCTCGTGCTGCTTGACCGTGGTCAGCTCGCACAGCCCCACCTCGACGCGCGGATGGGCCTCACGAAAGCGCCGGATCACGTCGGGCAGGAAGCCGTACAGCGTCGACGGCACGAAGCCGATACCGAACCAGCCCTGGTGGCCCTCGGCAATGCGGCGCGTGCCCCTTGCGGCCTCGCTGAGGCGGGACAGCGTCTGCACCACCTGGGCGTGGAAGTAGTGCCCCGCTGGCGTCAGCGACAGCGGCCGGGCCTTGCGGTCGAACAGCTCGGCGCCCAGCTCGTCTTCCAGCTGGCGGATCTGCCGGCTCAGGGGCGGCTGGGCGATGTGCAGCTTCTCGGCGGCACGACTGAAGCTCAGCTCGGTGGCCACGGCATCGAAGTAGCGCAGGTGTCGGAGTTCCATGCGTATACCTCTGAGGTATGGGATTGGACCCATTCGATATTGGACGCCCCGAGCGTACATGAGGATGATTGCCTCACACCCGCTGTTGAACTGCATACCTCCCATGTCATCCCCCCAAGCCCAGGTTCGCATCGAAGCCATCGAGGCCCTCCTCGTCGATCTGCCGACCATCCGCCCTCACAAGCTGGCCATGACGGTCATGCACGGTCAGACCCTCGTGATCGTGCGGATCCGTTGCAGCGACGGTACGGTGGGCATCGGCGAAACCACCAGCATTGGCGGCCTGGCCTATGGCGAGCAGTCGCCGGAAAGCGCCAAGCTGGCCATCGACCGGTACATCGCCCCCTTGCTGATCGGTGAAGACGCTTCGGCCGTGCAGGCCGCGATGCAGCGCGTCGGCCGACAGGTGCAGGGCAACTCGCACGCCAAGTGCGCCGTCGAAACAGCGCTGCTGGACGCGCTGGGCCACCGACTGGGGCTGCCCGTGCATGCGCTGCTGGGGGGCACGGCGCAGACCAGCCTGCCGGTGCTGTGGACGCTGGCCAGTGGCGATGCGGCGCGTGATGTCGACGAGGCGCTGTCGCTGATCGAGCAGCGCCGCCACAACGTGTTCAAGCTCAAGGTGGGCCGACGCCCGGTGGCCGAGGACGTGGCCCACGTGGCCGCCATCCGCAAGGGCCTGGGCGACCACGTCAAGCTGACGATCGACGTGAACCAGGCCTGGAATGAGGCGCAGGCCATGGAAGGCATGGCGGCCATGCAGGCCCTGGGCCTGATGCTGGTGGAGCAGCCCATCCACGGCCGCAACCGCCGCGCCATGGCCCGCCTCAGCGCCCGCTTCGATGTGCCGCTGATGGCCGACGAAGGCTTCAATGACGCGATGGACGCCTACGAGATCGCACAGCTGGGCGCGGCCGACATCCTGGCGCTGAAGACGGCCAAGGCCGGCGGCCTGTATGGCGTGACCAAGGCGGCCACGGTGGGCGAGGCCGCGGGCCTGGGCCTGTATGGCGGCACGATGCTGGAAGGCACGATCGGCTCGATCGCGTCGGCCCATGCCTTTGCCGCGGGCCCCGCCCTGTACTGGGGCACCGAGCTGTTCGGCCCGCTGCTGCTGAAGGACGACGTCGTGCAGCAGCGCCCGGTGTACCGCGACTTCGCGCTGCAGCTGCCCGAGGGCCCCGGCCTGGGCCTGGCGCTTGACCTCGACAAGCTGGCGCACTACCGCCGCGACGCCGACCGCGTGCGTCCCGTCGGCGCCACCGGCCTCTGATCCCCTTTCCTGAACAAGACCGGAGACACCCGATGCTGTTTCATGTCCAGATGACCGTGCGCCTGCCGCACGACATGCCGGCCGATGTGGCCGACGACCTCAAGGCCCGCGAGAAGGCCATGGCCCAGGGCCTGCAACGCGATGGCACGTGGCGTCACCTGTGGCGCATTGCCGGCCGCTACGCCAACGTCAGCATCTTCGACGTCGAGAGCCCGGCCGCGTTGCATGACGTGCTGTCGCGCCTGCCGCTGTTCCCGTACATGGACATCGAGGTGCAGGCGCTGTGCCGGCACGCCTCGTCCATCCACGACGACGACCGCTGAACGGGCGTTGCGTTCGTCACGCCGTTCCTCACCTGATCGACCAAGGAGACAAGCCATGAGCCAGAACGAGATGAGCAAGCAGGCGCTGCTGGACCGCGTCAACACCGTCCGCGTCGCTGAAGGCAACGAGCGGGTGCGCGCGATCACCGCCCGCATCGTGACCGACCTGTTCAAGACCATCGACGAGATGGACATCCAGCCCGACGAGTTCTGGGCGGCCACCGACTGGCTCAGCCGACTGGGCGCCACGGGCCAGATGGGCCTGATCACGGCGGGCCTGGGCTTCGACCGCCTGCTCGATATCCGCATGGACGAGGCCGACGAGCGTGCGGGCCTGGCCAAGGGCACGCCGCGCGCCATCGAAGGCCCGCTGTATGTGGCCGGTGCCCCGCTGTCGAAGTACGAGACCCGCCTGGACGAGGGCGCCGAGCTGCAGGGCCAGACCTTCGTGATGGAGGGCCGTGTGCTGGACGCGCAGGGCCGGCCGGTGGCCGGTGCCCTGGTGGACGTGTGGCATGCCAATGACCAGGGGCGGTACTCGCACTTCGACCCGGCCCAGCCGGCCTACAACCTGCGCCGCCGCATCGAGACCGACGGACAGGGCCGCTACCGCTTCCGCAGCAAGCTGCCCCCGGGCTACGCCATCCCGCCGAACAGCCCCACCTCCGAGCTGTTCGAGGCGCTGGGTCGCCACGGCAACCGTCCGGCCCACGTGCACTTCCTGATCGCGGCGCCGGGCCAGCGTCTGCTGACCACGCAGATCAACATCTCGGGCGATCCGTTCAACGACGACGACTTCGCCTTCGCCACCCGCGACGGGCTGGTGGTGGACGTGGAGCAGGGCGTGTCGCCGGCGGGCTACGAATCCCTGGGCGTGAACGAGCCGATCGGGCGTGTGACCTTCGACTTCGTGCTGCAGCCGGCTCGCAACGAGGACGAGTCGGCGCCGAAGTCGCGCATGGCCCGTGCTTTGGGGTGAGGCTGCTCATCACCTCCCTCTGATCGCGCGGTCCGGTCGCCCGCAGCCCGGTCCACCGTGCTGCGCGGCGGGCAGGCCCCGGCGGTATGATGCTTTTCGCCTTCGCTGCCCGGTGGGTTGCGAAGGCGATCTGCTTTCTGTCAGCCGAGGTTTTCCATGGACCAGTCCGGGCCCGCCCCGATGCCCGCCCCGTCGTCCCCCGCTCCCCGTCGCGCCCGCTGGTGGCGCTGGCCGGTGGGCCTCGGGGTCGCGGCTGCAGCCTGGACGGGGCTGGTCGGCGCATGGCTGCCCGGCTTCTTGAAGCCGCGCATCGAACAGGCAGCGGGGGCCGCCCTCGGGACCCCGGTCACCTTGGGTGAGGTCGCGCTGCAGCCCTGGACGCTGACGGCCACCGTGAACGACGCCCGCATCGGCCCGGCCGACGCGCCTTTCCTGCGGCTGCAGCAGGCCCAGGTGCAGGTCTCGGCCGAATCGCTGTGGCGGCTGGCGCCGGTCGTGCGGCGGGTGACATTGCGGGGGCCGAGCGTGCTGGTCGAGCGCCAGTCCGCGGACCGCTTCAATTTCAGCGCGGTGCTCGACCACCTGCGCGCGCAGCCGGCCTCGCCGGACGCCAGCGAGCCGGTGCGCTTTGCCGTGCACAACATCCGGCTCGAAGGCGGCGAGGTCCGCTATGTGGACCGCGTGCTGAACCAGACGCACCGGATCGATCAGATCCAGCTGGGGGTGCCCTTCGTTTCCAACCTTCCCAGCCTGGTGGAGGTCGATGTGGCCCCGCTGCTGTCGGCCCGCATCGACGGCAGTCCGATCAAGGTGGAAGGGCGCAGCCGGCCGTTCACCGCGGCCCGCACCTCCGAAGTCAGGGTGGCGTGGCAAGGTGTGCGGCTGCGACCCTGGGCCGAGGCCGTCAAGCCGCTGTTGCCGCCGGGCTGGCAGGTGCACGTGCCGTCGGGCGAGTTCGCCACGGCGCTGACGGTGCGCTTCGAGGCCCGCACCGCGCCGGCGCTGCCCAGCGTGGTGATCCTGGGCGAGGCCCACCTTCGCGGCCTGACCACCCAGGCCAGCGGCCTGCCCGGCATCGGGCCCCTCGAAGCCGGCTGGCGCGAACTGGCCGTCACGGGCATCGAGGCGCGCCCGCTGGAGCGGCAGGTGCGTGTGGGCCGCGTGGACCTGGATGGCCTGGACCTGGCCATGCATCCCGCTGTGCCCTCGACGCGGTCGGCGCACCCGGCGCCAGCCGAGTCGACCGCCGCCGCGCCGGCTGAGGCGACACCCTGGCGCTGGCAGCTCGATGAGCTCCGCGTGGCGGCCTCCCGGCTGGCCCTGCAGACCGAACCGGCCGCGGCCTGGCCGGCCCTGCAGGCTGTCCAGTTCAACGCGCGGGGGCTGCAGTCCGGCAGCGCAAGCTCGCCGGGGCCTGCGCCGGCCGTCTGGCGCCTGGCGGCGCGCGACGAGCACGGTGCGGTCATCGAGGGCGAGGGCCGGCTCGATCTGGCCCGCCAGCAGGCCGAGGCCCGCGTGAAGCTGGGCGACGTGGGCGTGTCGGCCTGGACGGCCCCCCTTGCAGCCTTGCCGGCATGGCGTGCCCTGCCGCTGCAGCCCACGGCCGGGCGGCTCGGGGTGCAGGTGGCCCTGACGGCGCGTTGGGCCCCGGACGAATCCGGCGCGGCACTGACGGTGCAGGATGGGCTGCTGGCTCTGCAGGACGTGCAGGCCCGCCCGCCTCGTGCGGTGCGCGGTGTGGACGACCGCGTGGACTGGCGAGAACTCAAGGTGAGCGGCGTGCAGGCCCGCCTGGCAGGGGGCACCCTTCAGCATGCCAGCGTCGCCGAGGTGCGGCTGGCTGGCCTCGATGCCCGCGTGCGTCGCGACGCCCAGGGGCGGGTGCTGGGATGGGGCAATGCCCCCGGCAGCTCGTCCGCGCCCCGGCCGGCCCGCGCGGCGGCGCCTTCCTCGCCCGCTCCCGCATGGCAGGTGGCACGCGTGGCCTGCGAAGACTGCGCGCTGCGTTTCCTTGATGAAGCCGTGGCGCCGGCTGCCCGGTTGGAGCTGTCGCGTCTGGCGCTGCGGCTGGACGGGCTGTCGCAGGATCTGGGCAAGCCCCTGACCGTGGCGCTGTCCACCCGGGCCCAGGGTGGCGAGCTGCGGGTGGATGGGCAGGTGCGTCCTCAGCCCCTGTCGGTGCAGACCCAACTCGGCGTGCGCAACGTGCAGCTGGCGGCGCTGCGCCCTTATCTCGATCCCTGGCTCAACGTCAGCCTGGCGCGTGCACAGGCCCAGGCCAGCGGGCGCCTGCAGCTGCAGGACGATCCTCGGCAGGGGCTGGCCGTGCGCTACCAGGGCCGCGCCGGGGTGACGGCCCTGCGGGTCATCGACCGGCTCAACGAGGCCGACTTCCTGACCTGGAAGGCCCTGAGCCTGGACGGCATGGACGTGCGCTGGTCGGACCGCGCCCCGCTCCAGGCGGACTTCGGCCGCATCCAGCTGCAGGACTTCTACGGCCGTGTGATCATCAATCCGGACGGGCGGCTCAACCTGGCTCACATCGTGCGCCAGCCCGATGACAGCGGCCCCCGCTCGGTGACCACGCCGGAGTCGCCTGCAGCCGGCACGCCCGCGCCCGCCCCGTCGGCGGCAGCCTCGTCCCCTGCTGCGCCGGCCCCGCGCTTGCGCTGGCAGCAGATCCAGCTGGCGGGTGGCCGGGTCGACTTCACCGACAACTTCATCCAGCCGAACTATTCGGCCCGGCTCACCCAGGTGGCCGGGACCGTCTCGGCCGTGTCCTCCGAGGGCAGCGAACCGGCCGATGTCAGCATCGCCGGGGCGGTCGACGATGGCGCGCCCTTGCGCATCACCGGGCGGCTGCACCCCCTGGGGCCGCGGCTCTACACCGACATCGAGGGCTCGGCCAAGGGCATCGAGCTGACCCGGCTGTCGCCTTACGCTGCCCGCTATGCCGGCTATGCCATCGAGAAGGGCACCCTGTCGGTCTCGGTGCATTACCGGGTGGATGGCGGGCAACTCCAGGCCGACAACCAGGTCTTCCTCGATCAGCTGACCTTTGGCGAGCGCACCGACAGCCCGGACGCGACCAGCCTGCCGGTGCGTCTGGCCGTGTCGCTGTTGAAGAACCGCCGCGGCGAGATCGACGTCAACCTGCCGATTTCCGGCTCGCTCGACGAGCCGCAGTTTTCCGTGGGCGGCATCATCTGGCGGGTCGTCGTCAACCTCATCACCAAGGCGGTGACGGCGCCCTTTGCGCTGCTGTCCGGCGGGGGCAGCGAGGAGCTGGGCTTTGTGGCGTTCGCGCCCGGCAGCAGCACCCTGGACGAGGCCGGCCAGAAGCGCCTGACCACGCTGGCCGAGAAGCTCAATGACCGCCCTGCGTTGAAGCTCGAAGCGACCGGCCATGCCGACCCCCAGGCGGATGCCGACGGGCTCCGCGACGCCCATGTGGAGCGCCTGATGCGCGAGGCCAAGGCCAAGGCCACACGTCAGCCGCTGGCGGAGGTGACGGTGGAGCCGGCCGAGCGGCTGACGTGGCTGACCGCGGCGTACAAGGCAGCCGACATCAAGAAGCCGCGCAACCTGGTCGGTCTGACCAAGAGCCTGCCAGCGGACGAGATGACCGCGCTGCTCAAGGCCGCGGCCCCGGTGGACGAACGCGCCTTGCGGGCGCTCGCCGATCGCCGCGGCGATGCCGTCAAGGCCTTTCTGGTCCAGCAGATGGCGCCCGAACGAGTGCTGTTGACGGCGTCGCAGCTGGCGCCACCGGCGGGCGGGGAAGACCGCAGCGCGCCGTCGGGGCCAACGCCGACGGCGCGGGTGCAGTTCTCGGTACGCTGAGTACGACCCGGATCGATCGCCTGAGGTGCGGGTCTGCGCGGCCGCTTTTCCGGTAATCGGACACGCGGGAGTCGGGTAGGAGGGGTGCGCGCGGCCGGGTGGAAGCCTCACCATACGGACAGGAGGTCTTCCACCATGAGCGCTTCGGTCATCGCCCTCAGCGGCGCCCACGCGGCCAGCCTGCGGCTGGACACGGCGGCGCACAACGTCGCCAATGTCGACACGCCTGATTTCCGGCGCCAGCAGACCCTGCAGCGCACGCTGGAGCCGGCTGGCGTGGCCACCAGCGTGACCCAGTCCGATACGACGGGCAGCGCACTCGAGCGCGACCTGATCGACCAGCAGGCCGCCAGCTACGAGTACATGGCGGCGCTGGGTGTGATCCGCACCGAGACCCAGATGATGGGGCGGCTGCTGGACGAAGAGGCCTGACCCGGTTCTGACGCCGCATCCCGCAGGCGCCAGCGCGCCCTGCCGGGCGCTACCATCGGGGCCTTCGCCCCATGAGCGCCCCTGATCCGTCCCCACCGCCTTCAGCGGGCCCTGCAGGCCTGCCCGCGTCGCGCCGCCTGATCGCCCACCTTGATATGGACGCCTTCTACGCGTCCGTCGAGTTGCTGCGTTATCCCGAGCTGCGCGGGTTGCCGGTCGTCATCGGCGGGGGGCGCCGCCACCAGCCCGAACCGCAGCCCGACGGCACGCGCCGCTTCGCGACACTGCGCGACTACGCCGGTCGGGGCGTCATCACCACCGCCACCTACCCGGCCCGCGCGCTGGGCGTGCATTCGGGCATGGGCCTGATGAAGGCCGCGGTCCTGGCGCCCGAAGCCGTGCTGCTGCCGGTCGATTTCGACCGTTACCGGCACTTTTCGCGGCTGTTCAAGCAGGCCGTGATCGAGGTGGCGCCGGTGATGGAAGACCGGGGCATCGACGAGATCTACCTCGACCTCACCGACGTGCCGGGCGCACAGGACACGACCGAGGACGACCCGCTGGCTGGCGTGCGCGGTGTCGCACAACGGCTCAAGGAGGCGGTGCTCGATGCCACCGGCCTGACCTGCTCGATCGGCGTCACGCCCAACAAGCTGCTGTCCAAGCTGTGCTCCGATCTGGACAAGCCCGATGGCCTGACGCTCTTGATGCCGGAGGACATCCCGGCGCGCATCTGGCCGCTGCCGGCCAGCAGCATCAACGGCATCGGCCCGAAGGCCAGCCAGAAGCTGGCCCGCCTGGGCGTGCAGACCATCGGCGAGCTGGCGGCCGCCGAGCCGGCCTGGCTGGTCGAGCACTTCGGGGCCACCTATGGCGCCTGGCTGCACGCCGCCGTACCTCGAGCGCTCCGGCCCGAAGGCCGGAACGCGCGCCATGCGCGATCCTCTGTTCTGGGTTGGAAAACCAAGAAACCACGGAGATCCGCGCGCGGCGCGGATCGTTCCG
>JAJUHM010000134.1 GCA_029279925.1 Aquabacterium olei | reverse complement strand
GGCCGACGGGCGGATCCTGGCCGTGGCCCGCGACCAGCGGGATGACGCCGGCTACCGCGACTGGCTGAAAGACCGACTGCAGGCTGCCGACACCGCCAAGCGCCCCACCGACGAGGAGTTCGAGCAGTTCTCGCAGCTGGTGCACTACCGGCCCATGGACCTGTCCAAGCCGGACGACTACCAACGGCTCAAGCGCTGGCTGGACGAGCGCAACGCCGACACGGCCGTCATCTACCTGGCCACCAGCCCGCACCTGTTCCCGGTGATCTGCACCCAGCTGGGCGCCGCCGGCCTCAACCACGACCGCGTGCGCGTGGTGCTGGAAAAGCCGCTGGGCCACGACCTGGCCAGCGCCCAGGAAATCAACCGCGTGGTGCGCTCGGTGTTCAGCGAACGCCAGGCCTTCCGCATCGACCACTATCTGGGCAAGCCCTCGGTGCAGAACCTCATGGCCCTGCGCTTCGGCAACGTGCTCTTCGAGCCGCTGTGGCGCCGCGAAAGCATCGCCAACATCCAGATCACGCTGGCCGAGAGCCTGGGCGTGGGCACCCGCGGCGACTTCTACGACCGCACCGGCGCGCTGCGCGACATGATCCAGAACCATGCGCTGCAGCTGCTGACCATGGTGGCGATGGAACCACCGTCCAGCGCCGACGCCGATGCCATCCGCGACGAGAAGCTCAAGGTGCTGCGCTCGCTCAAGCCCTTCGACGCCGTGTCGGTGGCGCGCGACGTGGTGCGCGGTCAGTACCGCGCCGGCACCGTGGAAGGCCAGCCCGTCAAGGGCTACCTGGAAGAGGACAAGGTGCCGGCCGGCAGCGCCACCGAAACCTTCGTGGCGCTGCGCTGCGAGGTGCAGAACTGGCGCTGGGCCGGCGTGCCCTTCTACCTGCGCACCGGCAAGCGCCTGGCCACCCGCCATGCCGAGATCGTCGTGAACTTCCGCTCGACACCCCACTCGATCTTCCCGGGCGCAGCCCACCCCAACAAGCTGGTGATCAAGCTGCAGCCGGAGGACGGGTTGGAACTGCACCTGCTCGCGGCCAAGGGCTCGGTCGGCTCGACCGATGCCAGCGGCGCCGAAAAGCTGTCGCCGGTGTCACTCGACCTGGACTTCGACAAGGCCTTCCCGACCGATCGGGTGGGCGCCTACGAACGCATGCTGCTGGATGCGCTGGCGGGGCGACTGAACCTGTTCGTGCGATCGGACGAGCAGGAACAGGCCTGGCGCTGGGTGGAACCGATTCTGGAGGCCTGGAAGCAGGACCCCCACGGCGTGCGGACCTACGCCGCAGGCACCTGGGGCCCCCCCGCGGCCAGCGCCCTGGTGGCGCGGGATGGCTTCACCTGGCCGGAAGAAGCCTGAAGCCGGGGCGCCGCACAGTGAAGCGGCGCCTTCGCCGCGGGGTGGCGGCCTCGCACGACCGCGCGGTCAGCCCGACTGCAGCAGGCCGTCCACCCCGTACAGCCGGGCCAGCTCGGTGAGCTTGGCCGGCAGAGACTGCACGGAGAACGCACGTCCCTTGGCGCGGGCCATGCGCTGGCACTCCAGCAGCACGGCCAGTGCGCTCGAGTCGAACTGCTGCAAGGCCGAGCCGTCCACCGTCAGCATGACGACCTGCCCCGGCGACCCTGCCGAGGCCTGGTCCAGCGTCTGCTTGAACAGGCTGAGCACATGCGGCACTTCGGCGTGCGTGATGACGGCGGGCAGCAGCAGCATGGCGCTCATCAGCCCGTCGACTTCTTGTTGGCCAGCTGCTTGTTGCGCTCGACCAGCTTGGCAATCAGGCCGTCGATGCCGGAGGCGTTGACCTCCTGTGCAAAGCTGCTCTGGTAGGTCTGCACCAGCCAGGCACCCAGCACGTTGACGTCGTAGATCTTCCAGCCGCTGGCGGCCTTCTCCAGACGGTAGTCGATCTGGATCGGATCACCCTGGCCCTTGACCACCGTCCGCACCACCACCTCGGTGTCCTCCGGGCGGCTGCGCATCGGGCGGAACTCGACCGTCTGGTCCTTGATCTGGGCCACGGCGCCGGCATAGGTGTAGACCAGCAGGGTCTTGAACTCTTCCTGCAGGCGCTTCTGCTGCTCGGGCGTCGCCTGACGCCACGGCCGGCCCACGGCCGACGCCGTCATGCGCTGGAAGTTCACGTGCGGCAGGATCTTGGTGTCGACCACGGCGATCAGCTTGCGCACATCGCCCGACTGGATGGCCTTGTCGCCCTTGACGGTGGCGAACACGTCGGCCGTGATGGCCTTGACGAAGGCGTCCGGCGCCTGCGCGGCCGCAGCGGCCACGGCGGGGTTCGGCGCCACCGGCGCGGTCTGGGCGATCGCAGCGCCCGTGCCGGCCAGTGCCAGCAGCGACAGGGCCAGCACGCGGAGGGAGGAGGGTTGCTTCAGCATGGGATCAGGGTCCTTCAAAAGGCCAGATGGTCATTCAACGCACGGGCTGCCCGCTCGGCCGACACAGCCGCCGGGCTCGGGCCCTTCAGCGCGACGCGGCCGGCGCCGGTGTGACAGGGGCCGAGGGGGCCGCGGCCGGCACATCGACCGGGGCCGAGGGCGCGGAGGGTGTCGGCGCAGGGGCTACGGCTTCTTCCTCGGACGGCGCATAGTAGACGCCATCGTCGTCGTCCCCGTCGCCATCGACGTCCTCATCAGGGGGATTGCCTTCGTAGATCAGGTTCTGCCGACGCTGCAGGTAGGCGTCGCGGATGAAGCTGTATTTGTCCAGCGCGACATCGTCCAGCAGGGTTGTCGCTTCCAGCAGGTTGGCGCGCAGGCTCACCAGACGCAAGGCCGTGATCCCGACGCCCTGAGCGGTGGTCTCCCCCAGCGACGAAGGCGAGGCGTACATGTCGGCGGGCAACGCCAGCGAATCACGGGCCGTGGACGAGCCCAGGAAGGGCCAGACCACGTAAGGGCCGGGCCCCATGCCCCAGACGCCCAGCGTCTGTCCGAGATCCTCGTTCGGGCGCTCGATCTGCATGGGTGTGGCCACGTCGATCAGGCCCAGCAGCCCGAAGGTCGTGTTGACCGAGACGCGAATCACACCCATCGTGCCATCGGCGAAGCGCCCCTGCAGGAACAGGTTGACCGTCGACCAGGCATCGCCGATGTTGGCCATGAAGTTGCGCACCCCGGTCCGGACCGGGCTGGGCACAACCGCGTTGTAACCCCGGGCCACCGGCTGCAGCACGTTGCGGTCCACGGACTCGTTGAAACCGAATACCTGCCGGTTCCAGGGCTCGAGCGGGTCATGCGGATGCGGACCGGTGGCGCACCCCTGCAACAGCACTGCCGACAGGGCGCCTGCTGCGATCAGGACTCGGGTGCTCGCGCGAGAGGCACTCACTTGCCGCCCCCCTTGTCGTTGCCTTCTGCAGCCTTGCTGTAGAGGAACTGGCTGATGAGGTTTTCCAGCACGATGGCCGACTGGGTGCTCTTGATGGTGTCGCCCTGGGCCAGGTTGGTCTCGCCATAGCCTGGCTCGAGGCCGATGTACTGCTCACCCAGCAGGCCAGCCGTCAGGATCTTGGCCGAGCTGTCCTTGGGAAAGGCCACGCCCTTGTTGAGCGTGATCTCGACCTGGGCCTGGTAGCTCTGGCTGTCGAAGCCGATCGACTTGACCCGGCCCACGACCACGCCAGCGCTCTTGACCGCAGCCTGCGGCTTGAGACCGCCGATGTTGTCGAAGCGGGCCGTCACGGTGTAGCCCGAGTCGAAGCTCAGGGTCAGCAGGTTGCCGGCCTTCAGAGCCAGGAAGAGGATGGCCGCCGCGCCAATCAGCACGAACAGGCCCACCCACACATCATGTTTCGATTTCTGCATCTTGTCGTCCTTCCAGCCTGCCGCCCGATCAGATCGAGAACATCATGGCCGTCAACACAAAGTCCAGGCCGAGCACGGCCAGGGAGGCCATGACCACGGTGCGGGTGGTCGCCAGCGACACCCCTTCGGCCGTCGGCTTGCACCCGTAGCCCTGCAGCAATGCCACGAAGGTCACGGTGAAACCGAACACCACACTCTTGATCAGGCCGTTGCCCACGTCCTGGAACACGTCCACGCCGCTCTGCATCTGCGACCAGAACGCACCGGGATCCACCCCGATCATCACCACACCGACCAGCCAGCCGCCCAGGATGCCGACCGCGGAAAACACGGCCGCCAGCAAGGGCATGGCAATCACACCGCCCCAGAAGCGCGGAGCCAGCACACGCTGAATCGGGTCGACCGCCATCATCTCCATGGCCGCCAGCTGTTCGCCGGCCTTCATGAGGCCGATGCCGGCCGTCAAGGCCGTGCCAGCCCGACCGGCAAACAGCAAGGCGGCCACCACCGGCCCCAGCTCACGGGCCAGCGACAGGGCCACCATCAGACCCAGGGCCTCGCTCGAGCCATAGCGCTGCAGGATGTAGTAGCCCTGCAGTCCGAGCACAAAGCCCACGAAAAGGCCCGAGACCAGGATGATGGCGAGCGAATAGTTGCCCAGGAAGAAGATCTGCTCGGACAAGAGGCGCGGGCGCCGGAAAGTGGCCGGCAAGGTGCCCAGCAGCTTCAGGAACAGCCGCGTGGCGTAGCCGATGTCGGTGACCTTCAGGCGCACGGCCTGGCCCACCACGCTGGGTCGCAACCACCGGATCATCCGCGCACCCCGAAATCATGGCCCGCGTCCTGCGCGGGGTAATGGAAACGCACCGGGCCGTCGGCCGCGGCGTGCACGAACTGCTTGACCAGCGGGTCTTCGCTGGCACGCATCTCGGCCGGCGTGCCCTGCGCCACGATGCGGCCGTTGGCCAGCAACACCACATGGTCGGCAATCAGGAAGGTTTCCTCGACGTCGTGCGACACCAGGATGCTGGTCAGCCCCATTGTGTCGTTGAGCTCGCGGATCAGGCGCGCCGCCACCCCCATCGAGATGGGGTCCAGCCCCGCGAAGGGCTCGTCGTACAGCATCAGTTCCGGGTCCAGCGCCATGGCCCGGGCCAGCGCGACCCGGCGGGCCATGCCGCCCGAGATCTCGCTGGGCATGAGGTCGCGCGCACCGCGCAGGCCCACCGCATTGAGCTTCATCAGCACCAGATCCCGGAGGATGGACTCGGGCAGGCGGGTGTGCTCGCGCAGCGGAAAGGCCACGTTCTCGAACACCGACAGGTCGGTGAAGAGCGCACCGAACTGGAAAAGCATGCCCATGCGACGCCGGGCGGCCATCAGACCGGCCGCGTCCAGCGTGGCCACGTCCTGCCCATTGACGAGGACCTGGCCGCGCATCGCGCCGATCTGCCGGCCGATCAGGCGCAACACCGTGGTCTTGCCCCCACCGGAGGTGCCCATCAGGGCCACCAGCTTGCCCCGCGGCACGACCAGGTCGATGTCCTCGAGGATGATGCGCTCGCCATAGCCGCAGGTGACGCCCCGTAGTTCAACCAGGGCATCCGGCACGGCAGCCGCGCTTTCAGCAGCAGGAGTGGGGGTAAGTGGCGTTGACATGAAATGGTTGCCGGTGCAAAGACACCAATCCCCGATCATAGGGCATGGTCTTGGTGCATGCAGGACGCGGGTGGCATGCCCGCCGCGCAGGCCCAGGTAAACAAAGCCTGCCCCCTCTTCTGGAGGGCGTGCTGTGCGTCAGAAGCACAAAGGCCGCCCCGTCGGGCGGCCTTTGCTGGCGCGCGCTGGAGGCGCGCGAGACCGATCAGCGCGGCAGCGTGGTCGAGCCCATCAGGAAGGCGTCGACTTCGCGCGCAGCCTGACGGCCTTCGCGGATGGCCCACACGACCAGCGACTGGCCACGGCGCACGTCGCCAGCGGCGAACACGCCCGCCACGTTGGTCTTGTAGCCGCCGATGTCGGTCGAGGCCTTGGCGTTGCCGCGGGCATCCTTCTCGACGCCGAAGCCTTCCAGCAGCGTGTTGACCGGGTTCACGAAACCCATGGCCAGCAGCACCAGATCGGCCTTGAGCGTCTGCTCGGAGCCCGGCACCTCGTTGAACTTGCCGTCCTTGAACTCGACGCGGACGGTCTTGACACCCGTGACCTTGCCGTTTTCGCCGATGAATTCCTTCGTGGCGATGGCGAACTCACGCTCGCAGCCCTCTTCGTGGCTCGAGGAGGTGCGCAGCTTGATCGGCCAGTACGGCCAGGTCAGCTCCTTGTTCTCCTGCTCGGGCGGCTGGGGCATCAGCTCGAACTGGATCACGCTCTTGGCGCCGTGACGGTTCGAGGTGCCCACGCAGTCGGAGCCGGTGTCGCCACCGCCGATCACGATCACGTTCTTGCCCGTGGCCATGATCTGGTCCTTGACCTTGCCGCCGGCGTTCACGCGGTTCTGCTGGGGCAGGAACTCCATCGCGAAGTGGATGCCGGCCAGATCGCGCCCCGGCACAGGCAGGTCACGCGACTGCTCGGCACCGCCGGCCAGCAGCACGGCGTCGAAGTCCTGCTTCAGCTGCTCGGGGGTGACGGTTTCCTTGGCCCAGTTCGTGACCTTCGAGCCCTTGGGCAGTTCGCCCACGATGACGTTGGTCTTGAAGACCACGCCTTCGGCTTCCATCTGCTTGACGCGGCGGTCGATGTGCGACTTGTCGAACTTGAAGTCGGGGATGCCGAAACGCAGCAGACCGCCGATGGTGTCGTTCTTCTCGAAGACCGTCACGTCGTGACCGGCCCGGGCCAGCTGCTGGGCTGCGGCCATGCCGGCGGGGCCGGAGCCCACGATCGCGATCTTCTTGCCGGTCTTGGCCTTGGCCGGCTGGGGCTTGACCCAGCCCTCTTGCCAGGCGCGGTCGATGATGGCGTGCTCGATCGACTTGATGCCGACGGCATCGTTGTTGATGTTGAGCACACAGGCGGCCTCGCACGGCGCCGGACACACACGCCCCGTGAAGTCGGGGAAGTTGTTGGTCGAGTGCAGGACCTCGATCGCGTTCTTCCAGTCCTGGTGGTACACCAGATCGTTGAAGTCCGGGATGATGTTGTTGACCGGGCAGCCGTTGTTGCAGAACGGGGTGCCGCAGTCCATGCAGCGCGCGCCCTGGATCTTGGCCTGCTCTTCGGTCAGGCCGATCACGAACTCCTTGTAGTTCTTGACGCGCTTCTCGACGGGCTCATAGCCCTCTTCCAGACGCTCGAATTCCAGAAAGCCGGTGACTTTTCCCATTTCAAACTCCTAACGCGCGGCTTCAGGCCTTGGCCTTGGTGGCGGACTTGGCCTTGGCAACGACGGCCGTGGCTTCTTGCTTGGCGCCCATTTCGGTCAGGGCGCGGCGGTACTCGTGCGGGAAGACCTTGACGAACTTGGCCATCGAGGCAGGCCAGTTGTCCAGGATTTCGCGGGCACGCAGCGAGCCGGTCCAGCGGTGGTGGTCCTCGATCAGCTTCTTGAGCAGGGCCTCGTCGGCCTGGCCCTTGTGCATCGGGATGCCGGCATCGGCCTGTTCGGCCGCGGGCAGCACCTTCTCGAGGGCAACCTGAGCCAGGTTCACACGTTTGGCGAACTGGCCGTCTTCGTCATAGACGTAGGCCACGCCGCCCGACATGCCGGCCGCGAAGTTGCGACCCGTCTTGCCCAGCACGGCCACGGTGCCGCCGGTCATGTACTCGCAACCGTGGTCACCCGTGCCTTCGACCACCGCCGTGGCACCGGACAGGCGCACGCCGAAGCGCTCGCCGCCCACGCCGCGGAAGAAGGCCTCACCGCTGGTGGCACCGTACAGCACGGTGTTGCCCACGATGATGTTGTCGGTCGCGTTGCCGCGGAACTCGATGCTCGGACGCACGACGATGCGACCGCCCGACAGGCCCTTGCCGGTGTAGTCGTTGGCTTCACCGATCAGGTACAGGGTGATGCCCTGGGCCAGGAAGGCGCCGAAGGACTGGCCGCCCGTGCCTTCCATCTGGATGAAGATGGACTGGTCAGGCAGGCCATCGGGGTGGTGCTTGATCAGCTCGCCCGACAGCATGGCGCCGACGGTGCGGTTGACGTTCTTGACCTCCTCCATGAACTGGACCTTCTCGCCACGCAGGATGGCCGGCTGGGCCTTCTCGATGAGGCGGACGTCCAGGGCCTTGTCCAGGCCGTGGTCCTGGTGGTCGACATGCAGGCGGGGCACGTCGGCCGGAACCGGCGGCAGCGCGAACACGCGGCTGAAGTCCAGACCCTTGGCCTTCCAGTGCTCCACACCCTTCTTGGTGTCGAGCAGGTCGGCGCGGCCGATGAGGTCGTCGAACTTGCGGATGCCCAGCTGGGCCATGATCTGACGGGCTTCTTCGGCAACGAAGAAGAAGTAGTTCACGACGTGCTCGGGCTTGCCGGAGAACTTCTTGCGCAGCACCGGATCCTGCGTGGCCACGCCCACCGGGCAGGTGTTCAGGTGGCACTTGCGCATCATGATGCAGCCTTCGACCACCAGCGGCGCGGTGGCGAAGCCGAACTCGTCGGCACCCAGCAGGGCGCCCACGATCACGTCGCGGCCGGTCTTGATCTGACCGTCGGTCTGCACGCGCACACGGCCGCGCAGGCGGTTCAGCACCAGGGTCTGCTGGGTTTCTGCCAGTCCGAGCTCCCACGGCGAACCCGCGTGCTTGATCGACGACAGGGGCGACGCACCGGTACCGCCGTCGTGGCCAGCCACCACAATGTGGTCGGCCTTGGCCTTG
>JAJUHM010000133.1 GCA_029279925.1 Aquabacterium olei | reverse complement strand
TGTGCATGGGCCTCCGCGACATCGCACGCCCACATGACGAGCCAGACAGACAACCCTGGTAACACGGGCCATAACCAGCGCGGCGTGAAGTGCGAGCCGTGCAACGCGGTGACCATGACGGCCATCACCAGAAGCCCGAGGACGGATTGCAGCCCCAGCCATGCCATGCCCTCGCTGCGGACGCGGGGCAGCGAGCGATGCCGCCACCGCAGCCCGAGGGCCACAGCGGCCAGCAGGGCCGGCGTCACCATGATGTATTCAAATGCGCCGAGCGCCAGCAAGGCCGGCGGCTGCCACCACGGCGTGGCGTCGTTGGTCAGCACGATGCGACGCGCCAGGTCGGCGGCTTCGCGCTGGTCCCACCACCACTGGGCGTAAGGCGCCAGCAGCATGGCGAACACCGACAGCGCCAGCAGCAACCAGGGCCCGTGTGCCAGCCAGCCGGCCTGGGGCGCCACCAGCCCGCTCTGCACCAGGCGGGCGCCGGGGGCCTGGCTGCGCGCGCGCCATTGCAGGCACGCCCAGGCGACCAATGCTGTGACGCACCACAGCGCCGCATTGAGCTTGGCCAGGCAGGCCAGCGCCGCCAGCACCGCCACCAGAGGCCACCACCCTGGCCGCCGCGAGGCCATGACCACGGCCGCCGACGCCCAGGTGGTGAGCGCCGCGGCCAGCACGGTGTGGGTCAGGCTGTCATGCACCCGCCACATGGCCAGCAGAAAACCAAGGTGGGCCAGCACGACCAGCGCCTGCCGTGCCGGCGAGGCCCCACACACCCGCGCGAGCGCCTGGGTGCCCCCCAGCCACGCCAGCAGCACGGCGTAGCGCGCAACCTCCAGCGCGACCGGCCAGCTGCCGCCATCCGGCCGGAGGGCCAGCAGCATCCAGGTGTACAGCGGCGGCTGGCGGGTGCCGTAGCCCAGCTGCCAGGACTGCGCGAAGTAGACCTGCTCCGCGCTGTCGATGTCGAGCCCGCCGCCTGACGCGAGCTTCACGGCCACGTAGGACAGGAGCCAGACCAGCACGGTCAGCCATGCGGCCGTCAGCGGCCGCCGCCGGACAGCCTCAAGCACGGTGGTACGGGTGGTTGGTACGCAGCGACCAGGCTCGGTAGAGCTGCTCGAGCAACAGCACGCGGGCCAGCGCATGGGGCAAGGTCATGTCGGACAGGCGGATGGCCTCGTCGGCGGTCCGCTTGAACGCCGGGTCGATGCCGTCGGCCCCCCCGATGACCAGTGCCACATCGCGGCCGTCATGCAACCAGGCTTCGGTGCGCTCTGCCAGCTGCACGCTGGTCAGCCGGGTGCCGCGCTCATCGAGGATCACTCGCCGAACGCCGCGCTCCAGCGCAGCCTCCATGCGGGCCGCCTCGGCCTGCATGATGGCAGCCACCGGCCGGCCCTCGCGGGGCTCGGCCTTCAAGGCCTTGACTTCCACCTTCCAGTCGGGCGGAAAGCGCTTGAGGTAGTCCTCGCACGCCTCGTTGGCCCAATCCGGCAGGCGGTGGCCGATGGTGACCACCGTGAACTTCATGGATGTGAGGTCGACGCGTCAGCGGGCCGTCTTGCGAGCGGGCGCCTTCTTGGCGGCCACTTTCTTGGCTGCCACCTTCTTGACAGCCACCGTCTTGCGCGCAGGGGCCTTCTTGGCCGCGACCTTCTTCGCAGCCGGCTTGCGGGTCGGCGCGTTGACCACGAGCTTCTGGACAGCGGCCTTCTTGGCCGGCGCCTTCTTGGCAGCCACCTTGCGGGCGGTCGTCGTCGTCGCGGTCTTCACGGCGGCCTTCTTCACCGCCACTTTCTTCGCGGCGACCTTCTTGGCGGCCGCCTTGCGGGCGGGCGCCTTCGGCGCGGCTTCAACCTCGGCCTTGGCGGTCTTGCGGGCCGCCGGCTTCTTGGCAGCGGCCTTCTTGGCTGCCGGCTTCTCGGTTGCCGCCTTCTGGGCGGCCGTGGCCTTGCCCGACACCTTGCGGGCCTTGACCGGGGCGGCGTCTTCGTCCATCGACTCCGATGCCTTGACCAGCCCCGTCTTGACCGCCTTCAGCTTGATGGACACGGGCTTCTCGCCCCAGATCTCTTCAAGCTGGTAGTACTGGCGGATGGCGGGCTGCATCACGTGGACGACGGCCGCGCCGCAGTCCACGATGATCCATTCGCTGTTGTCTTCGCCCTCGGTGCGCATGACCTGGAAGCCGGCGGCCTTGACGGCCTCGCGCACGCTGGAGGCCAGCGCCTTGGTCTGGCGGTTGGACGAACCGGTGGCGATGACGACGCGCTCGAACAGCGGCGAGAGGTGTTCGGTGTTGAACACGACGATGTCCTGAGCCTTGACGTCTTCGAGGCCATCGACGATGGCACGTTGCAGTTTGCGGATGTCCATTCAGCGTGGGGTGCCTGGGGCGTAGAGTTGATGGTCGGCAATATAGCGCGCCACGCCGCTGGGCAGCAGCACGGGCACCAGGGAATCAGGGTTCGCCCCGTCGGCCAGACGGGCACGGATGTCGGTCGAAGACACGTTCATGGGCGGCAACGGCAAGGCCATCACCCGATGGGGATGACGCTGCAGTTCGACCGGGGTCGACAGGGTATCACCGCCACGGCAGGCCACGGCCACCGTCACACGACTCAGCAGTTCAGCCCACCCCTGCCAGGTCGGCAGATTGGTGTACTGATCCTGGCCGATCAGCAGCACCCAGTCAGCGGACTGTCCGGCGGCATCGGCGCGCGCCTGCAGCGCCCGCACCGTGTCGAGGGTGTACGAGGGCCCCGGACGGTCGACCTCGATGCGGTCGACCACGAAGCGCGGCTCGTGCGCGGTGGCCGCGGCCACCATGGCGAGGCGGTCCTCGGCCGGCGCGAGCTCGCGCGCCTTCTGCCACGCCTGACCAACGGGAATCCAGCGCACTTCGTCGAGCGCGAGGTGACGCAGGGCGTGCTCGGCCAGGGCCACGTGCGCTGCATGGACCGGATCGAAGCTGCCGCCCATCAGGCCGATGCGGCGCGGCGGGGTGCCAGCCAGGCTCAAGGGATCAGACCCAGTCCCGCGCAGGCAGGAAATCGGTGTAGAGCCGCGCTTCAGGAGAGCCGGCTTCGGGATGCCAGTCGTAGCGCCATTTCACGATCGGCGGCATCGACATCAGGATGCTCTCGGTGCGTCCGCCCGATTGCAGCCCGAACAGGGTGCCGCGGTCCCACACGAGGTTGAACTCGACATAGCGTCCACGGCGGTAGGCCTGGAAGTCGCGCTCGCGCTCGCCATAGGGCTGGGCGCGACGGCGCTGCAGGATGGGCAGGTAGGCGCCGGTGAAGGCGTCGCCCACCGAGCGGATCATCGCGAAGCCACCTTCCATGCCGAGCTCGGAGAAATCGTCGAAGAAGATGCCGCCGACACCGCGGGCCTCGTTGCGATGTTTGAGGAAGAAGTACTCGTCGCACCAGGCCTTGAAGCGCGGGTACTTGTCGTCGCCGAACGGCGCGAGCGCATCCTTGCACACCTGATGGAAGTGGCGTGCATCGTCTTCCTGACCGTAGTAGGGCGTCAGGTCCATGCCGCCGCCGAACCAGGCCACGGTGGTGCCGTCGGGCTTGTGGGCGGCCAGCATGCGCACGTTCATGTGCACCGTGGGCACATAGGGGTTGCGCGGGTGGAAGACCAGCGACACGCCCATGGCCTCGAAGGGGCAGCCGGCCAGCTCGGGACGGTGCTGGGTGGCCGAGGGAGGCAGGCTCGGGCCGCGCACATGCGAAAAATTGCAGCCGCCCCGCTCCAGCACATTGCCCTCTTCCACCAGGCGCGAACAGCCATCGCCCTGCAGACGTTCTTCGGGCCCGCGCACCCAGGCGTCACGCACAAAGGGTTTGCCGTCCTCGGCCTCGAAGGCCGAAATGATGCGGTCCTGCAGGTCCAACAGGTACTGGCGGACGGCAGCGGTGTCGAATTCGCTCATGGCGGCTCGTGTGAGGGGTCGGGGCAAGAAGGTGGGTCAGCGGGCCTTGATGGCGCGCCAGCCGATGTCCGAGCGGAATTGCATGCCGTCGAACGCGATGCCGCGCATGTAGTCGTAGGCGCGCTGCTGAGCCAGCTTGGCGGAGTCGCCCAGCGCGGTCACGCACAGCACGCGACCACCACTGGTGCGCACCAGACCATCATCGCCCATCGACGTACCCGCGTGGAAGACCATGGCGTCGTCCGTGTCGGCCGGCAGGCCGGTGATGACGTCGCCCTTCTTCGGATCCAGCGGGTAACCGCCCGCGGCCACGACCAGGCCCAGCGCAAAGCGACGGTCCCATTGCAGCTCGATCTGGTCCAGCGTGCCGTCCGTGGCGTGCAGCATGACGTCGACCAGGTCGCTCTTGAGCCGCATCATGATGGGCTGGGTCTCCGGGTCGCCCATGCGGCAGTTGAACTCGAGCGTCTTGGGGTTGCCCTGCGCGTCGATCATCAGGCCGGCGTACAGGAAGCCGGTGAAGGGGATGCCGTCCTTGGCCATGCCGGCCAGCGTCGGGTTGATGATCTCCTGCATGGCCTTGGCGTACACATTGGGCGTGACCACCGGTGCCGGCGAGTAGGCGCCCATGCCACCGGTGTTCGGGCCGGCATCGCCGTCCAGCAGGCGCTTGTGGTCCTGGCTGGTGGCCATCACGGCCACGTTCTTACCATCGGCCATGACGATGAAGCTCGCCTCTTCGCCGGCCAGGAACTCTTCGATCACGACCCGGGCGCCGCCTGCGTTGTGCTGCACGCCGAGCTTGTTGTCCAGCAGCATGAAGTCGATGGCCTCATGCGCCTCCTGCAGCGACATGGCCACGACCACACCCTTGCCCGCCGCCAGGCCGTCGGCCTTGATGACGATGGGGGCCCCCTTGGCGTCCACATAGGCGTGGGCTGCGGCGGCGTCGGTGAAGGTCTCGTAAAAGGCCGTCGGGATGCCATGGCGCTTCATGAAGTCCTTGGCAAAGGCCTTGGAGCTTTCCAGCTGCGCCGCCTTCTGCGTCGGGCCGAAGATGCGCAGGCCGCGCGCGCGGAACTCGTCGACCACGCCGGCCGCCAGCGGCGCTTCCGGTCCGACCACCGTCACGGCGATCTTGTTGGCCTGTGCGAAGTCGGCCAGCGCCTTGACGTCGGTGATGGGCACGTTCACCAGGCGCGGGTCGCGCGCGGTGCCGCCATTGCCCGGTGCCACATAGACCTTCTGGGCCTTGGGCGACTGGGCCATTTTCCAGGCCAGGGCGTGCTCACGGCCGCCCGAACCGATGACGAGGATGTTCATGGTGGGTTCTCAGTTCAGTTCGGCGTTGTGGAACACGTCCTGCACATCGTCAAGGTCTTCCAGCACGTCCAGCAGCTTCTGCATGCGGGCGGCATCGTCGCCCGACAGTTCGATGTTGTTCTCGGCGCGCATGGTGACTTCTGCCACTTCGGCCTTCAGGTCCGCCGCTTCCAGGGCGTGCTTCACCGCTTCGAAGTCGGCCGGGGCGCTCAGCACCTCGATCGAGCCGTCCTCGTGGGTGATCACGTCTTCGGCACCGGCTTCGAGTGCCACTTCCATGATCTTGTCCTCGCTGGCGCCCGGCGCAAACAGGAACTGCCCGACGTGCTTGAACTGGAAGGCCACCGAGCCCTCGGTGCCCAGGTTGCCGCCATGCTTGCTGAACGCGTGACGCACGTCGGCCACCGTGCGCACGCGGTTGTCCGTCATGCAGTCGACGATCACGGCCGCGCCGCCGATGCCGTAGCCCTCGTAGCGGATTTCTTCGTACGTCACCCCATCCAGGTTGCCGGTGGCCTTGTCGACGTTGCGCTTGATGTTGTCGGCCGGCATGTTGGCCGCCTTGGCCTTGTCGATGGCCAGGCGCAGGCGCGGGTTCATGGCGATGTCGCCTCCGCCCTGGCGCGCGGCCACGATGATTTCACGGGTGATGCGGGTCCAGACCTTGCCGCGCTTTTCGTCCTGACGGCCCTTGCGGTGCTGGATGTTGGCCCACTTGGAATGACCGGCCATGGCGTTGTGCTCCGGGAGTTTTGTATGCTGAGAACGACAGCGCGCGCCCTGCCTGCCGACAGCGCGCGCACGGGTACAGCCCTGGAGAGAGCTGAGAGATACTGTGATTTTACCGTTTGACCGGCCTCGCCTTGGGCGGCCGCGGTCAGACGTGTGCGCTTTTTTCAGTTTCCGGAGTCCTGCGTCATGGCCGAACCGATCCTGCTCGCCCGCCACGGCGACACCGCCTGTCACCTGCTGCCTGCCCTGGCCAACCGGCATGGCCTGATCACGGGCGCCACCGGCACCGGCAAGACCATCACGCTGCAGGCCCTGGCCGAGCGCTTTTCGGCCATCGGTGCGCCGGTGTTCATGGCCGACATCAAGGGCGACCTGACGGGCATCTCCCAGGCGGGCACCGTGAGCCCCAAGCTGGCCGCCATCCTCGCCGAGAGGGGACTGGACACCCCCGAATCGCAGGCCTGCCCCACCACGCTCTGGGACGTCTTCGGCGAACAGGGCCACCCGGTGCGCGCCACGGTGTCGGACATGGGCCCGCTGCTGCTGGGCCGCATGCTGAACCTCAACGACACCCAGGAAGGCGTGCTGCAGCTGGTCTTCAAGATCGCCGACGACAACGGCCTGCTGCTGCTCGACCTGAAGGACCTGCGGGCCATGCTGCAGCACGTGGGCGACAACGCGAGCCGGTTCACCACCGAGTACGGCAACATCAGCGCGGCCAGCGTCGGCGCCATCCAGCGCGGCCTGCTGCAGATCGAGCAGCAAGGCGGTGACCGTTTCTTTGGCGAGCCCATGCTCGACATCCGCGATTTCATGCAGACCGTCGATGGGCGGGGGGTGGTCAACGTCCTCGCGGCCGACAAGCTGATGAACGCGCCGCGGTTGTACGCCACCTTCCTGCTGTGGATGCTGTCCGAGCTGTTCGAGACGCTGCCCGAGGTGGGCGACCTGGAGAAGCCCAAACTGGTGTTCTTCTTCGATGAAGCCCACCTGCTGTTCAAGGATGCCCCCAGCGCGCTGATCGAGCGCATCGAGCTGGTGGTGCGCCTGGTGCGCTCCAAAGGCGTGGGCGTGTACTTCGTGACGCAGAACCCGCTGGACGTGCCCGACACCGTGCTGGGCCAGCTGGGCAATCGGGTGCAGCACGCGCTGCGTGCGTTCACGCCGCGCGATCAGAAGGCCGTGAAGTCAGCCGCGGAGACCATGCGCGCCAACCCCGGATTAGACATCGCCACGGCCATCACCGAACTGGCGGTGGGCGAGGCACTGATCAGCCTGCTGGACGAGAAGGGCCGCCCCAGCGTGACACAGCGCGTGTTCGTGCAGCCGCCGGGCAGCCAGATCGGGCCGATCACTGCCGCGCAACGGCAGGCCTTGCTGCAAGGCTCGCTGGTGGCCGGGGTGTACGACCAGGTGGTCGACCGCGAATCGGCCTACGAGAAGCTCAAGGGGCGTGCCGCCGCGCCGGCAGCCGGCGGCCGTTCGATGCGCGACGAAGCCAGCGAAGCGGTGCGATCGGGCGCCGGGGATGCCGCACGCGACACCGCCTCGGGCACCGCGGGGGGCTGGCTCGGCGATGCGGCCGGCGATCTGTTCAAGGGCAGCGGGCGCAAGGATTCCATCCTCGAGACCGTGGCCAAGTCCGCGGCGCGCACCATCGGGTCCACAGTGGGCCGCGAGATCATCCGCGGCGTGCTGGGCTCCCTGCTGGGTGGCGCAGGGCGCCGACGCTGACACGCGGCGCCCGCCCGCCGGGCGGGCTGCGCAGCTCAGCGCCCGTGGTGGCCCCTCCAGCCGTCATGGCCGTGACCATGGTGGTGGTGATGGTGGTGGTGGTGACGCCCCCAGCCCGCTCGCATCCCATGACCCGGGTGCACATAGCGCACCGGGGGACCGTACACCACTGCCGGCGGCGGGGCGTACACGACGCGAGGCTGGTGCACCACGACGGGCACAGGCATCACCACCTGGGGGGCGGCCACCACCACCCCATACGGCGAGTTGGACATGGTGGTGCCGATGCGGCCCACCCCGTGCATCGGCGTGTCGACATTGACCGACCAGTAGACGCCACCACCGGCGCTCGCGGCAGCAGAGCCGGCGACCAGGGCGACCACGCCTGCCAGGCGGACCAGGTGGGCAAAGGGGCGTGCTTTCAGCATGTTCATCTCCTCCGCTTCCCGCCGGCTGCCGAATGAACTGGCCAGCCGCTGCGGGTCGCATGTGTCTACAACGACATGCGCGGGTCGGCCGATGACACACGAGTGTAAAGACTTGTTCGGGCCGCGGGTTCAGTGGTGATGGTGATGGTGCGCATCGCTGCGCGCGATGGCCAGCAGGTGGTCGACCTCTTCCCGATGGCGCACCGTGTTGTGCTTGTGCCAACGCCCGATCAGGAACATGACGCCGGCGACAACCAGCCCGAACGCCGTGATCGCGCCATAGGCCGACAACCCGGATGTGGTCAGCGCGCTGTAGCCCAGCCCCAGCAGCAGGATGCACGCCTGCTCGTTGAAGTTCTGCACGGCAATCGAGCGCCCGGCCCCCATGAGGTTGTGCCCACGGTGCTGCAGCAACGCATTCATCGGCACGACGAGGAAGCCGCCCAGGCCGCCGAGGATGACCAGGAAGGGCACCGCAATGCCGACGTCACGCAGGACGTTCATGCCCAGCACCAGCA
>JAJUHM010000132.1 GCA_029279925.1 Aquabacterium olei | reverse complement strand
CTCGCTGAAGGAAGGCGTGGACGAGTTCAAGCGCCAGGCCCGGCTGATCAAGCGCTATGGCGCGGCCACCGTGGTGATGGCCTTCGACGAGGTCGGCCAGGCCGACACCTACCAGCGCAAGGTCGAGATCTGCGAGCGCGCGTACCGCATGCTGGTCGACGAGGTGGGCTTCCCGCCGGAAGACATCATCTTCGACCCGAACATCTTTGCCATCGCCACGGGCATTGAAGAACACGACAACTACGCAGTCGACTTCATCAACGCCACGCGCTGGATCAAGCAGAACCTGCCGGGCGCCAAGGTGTCGGGCGGCGTGTCGAACGTGTCGTTCAGCTTCCGCGGCAACGAGCCGGTGCGCGAGGCCATCCACACCGTGTTCCTGTACCACGCCATCCAGGCGGGCATGGACATGGGCATCGTCAACGCCGGCATGGTGGGCGTGTATGACCAGCTGGACGCGCACCTGCGCGAGCTGGTGGAAGACGTGGTGCTCAACCGCCAGCCGGTCTACAAGGACGGCGAAGACACCTCGCTGACGCCGACCGAGCGCCTGCTGGGCATTGCCGAGCAGGTGAAGGGCGCGGCCAAGGACGACTCGGCGAAGCTGGCCTGGCGCGGCACGGCCGAGGAACCCGCACCGGTGGATCAACGACTGAGCCATGCGCTGATCCACGGCATCACCGAGTTCATCACGCAGGACACGGAAGAATGCTGGCAGCAGATCAAGGCCCGCGGTGGCCGGCCGCTGCACGTGATCGAAGGCCCGCTGATGGCCGGCATGAACACCGTGGGTGACCTGTTCGGCGCGGGCAAGATGTTCCTGCCGCAGGTTGTGAAATCGGCCCGCGTGATGAAGCAGGCCGTGGCGCATCTGGTGCCCTACATCGAGGAAGAAAAGCGCCAGCTGGAAGCGGCCGGCGGTGACGTGAAGGCCAAGGGCAAGATCGTGATCGCGACCGTGAAGGGCGATGTGCACGACATCGGCAAGAACATCGTGACCGTGGTCCTGCAGTGCAACAACTTCGAGGTGGTCAACATGGGTGTGATGGTCCCGTGCCAGGACATCCTCGCCAAGGCCAAGGAAGTGGGTGCCGACATCATCGGGCTGTCGGGCCTGATCACGCCGTCGCTGGAAGAGATGCAGTATGTGGCCGCCGAGATGGAACGCGATGCGTACTTCCGCGAGCGCAAGACGCCGCTGCTGATCGGCGGCGCCACCTGCAGCCGCGTGCACACGGCGGTGAAGATCGCACCGAATTACAGCGGCCCCGTGGTGTACGTGCCCGACGCCTCGCGCGCGGTGGGCGTGTGCTCGGACCTGCTGAGCGAAGAACGCCAGGCCGACTACATTGCCGAGCTGAACGCCGACTACGAGAAGGTGCGCCAGCTGCACGCCAACAAGAAGGCCACGCCACTGGTGTCGCTGGCCGACGCACGCGCCAACAAGGCCGTGGTGAACTTCGACAGCCACACGCCCGAGGCACCCAAGTTCATCGGCCGGCGCGTGTTCAAGAACTACGACCTCGGCGAGCTGGCCCCCTACATCGACTGGACGCCCTTCTTCCAGACCTGGGACCTGCATGGCGCCTTCCCCGGCATCCTGGATGACGCGGTGGTGGGCGAGCAGGCGCGCAAGGTGTATGCCGATGCCCAGGCCATGCTGAAGAAGATCGTCGAGGGTCGCTGGCTGACGGCCAACGGCGTGATCGGCCTGTACCCGGCCAACACGGTGGAAGACGACGCCATCGTGCTGTATGCCGACGAAGCCCGCACCACGGAGCTGATGCGCTGGCACCCGCTGCGCATGCAGAGCGAGCGGCCTGTCGTGGATGGGGTGAAACGCCCGAACCGCTCACTGGCGGATTTCGTGGCACCGAAGGGCGACAAGGCCGATTACATCGGCATGTTCGCCGTGACCGCCGGCCTGAACATCGAGAAGAAGGAAGCCGAGTTCATGGCCCACCATGACGACTACTCGGCCATCATGCTCAAGGCCCTGGCCGACCGCCTGGCCGAGGCCTTTGCCGAGCGCATGCACGAGCGCGTGCGCAAGGAGTTCTGGGGCTACGCCGAAGCCGAGCAGCTCGACAACGCGCAGCTCATCAAGGAGCAGTACCGCGGCATCCGCCCGGCACCGGGTTACCCGGCCTGCCCGGACCACACGGTCAAGCGCGACATGTTCAAGGTGCTCGAGGCACACGACATCCACATGCACCTGACCGAGAGCCTGGCGATGATGCCGGCCGCCAGCGTCAGCGGCTTCTACCTGTCGCACCCCGAGGCGGCCTACTTCAATGTGGGCAAGATCGGCGGGGACCAGGTCGAGGACTGGGCGCAGCGCACGGGACACAGCCTGATGGATGCGCAGCGGGCGCTGGCACCGCTGTTGTGAGCCCTCGACGCGCCGCGGTCGATTCCCCCCGCGGCACGTCATCCTGCACTCAGCGCAGCAAGGGCGCCAGATACCGCCCCGTGTGGCTGCCCGGATGTGCGGCCACCGCCTCCGGCGTGCCCGCCAAGAGCAGCTCGCCGCCGCCCGAGCCTCCTTCGGGCCCCATGTCGATCAGCCAGTCCGCCGTCTTGATGACGTCGAGGTTGTGTTCGATGATGACGATGGTGTTGCCCGCATCGCGCAGTTGGTGCAGCACCTTGAGCAGCAGCGCGATGTCGTGGAAGTGCAGGCCGGTGGTCGGCTCGTCGAGGATGTAGAGGGTGCGGCCGGTGTCGCGCTTGCTGAGTTCCAGCGCCAGCTTGACGCGCTGGGCCTCGCCGCCCGACAGCGTGGTCGCGCTCTGCCCCAGGCGGATGTACCCCAGGCCGACGTCCATCAGCGTCTGCAGCTTGCGGGCGATGGCGGGCACGGCGCTGAAGAACTCGAGTGCGTCCTCGACCGTCAGCCCCAGGATCTCGTGGATGTTCTTGCCCTTGTAGAGCACCTCGAGCGTCTCGCGGTTGTAGCGCTTGCCCTGGCACACGTCGCACGGCACGTACACATCGGGCAGGAAGTGCATCTCTACTTTGAGCACACCGTCCCCCCGGCAGGCTTCACAGCGGCCACCGGCCACGTTGAAGCTGAAGCGCCCGGCGTTGTAGCCGCGCTCGCGGGCGGTCGGCACGTCGGCCAGCAGCTCGCGGATGGGCGTGAACAGGCCGGTGTAGGTGGCCGGGTTGGAGCGCGGCGTGCGCCCGATCGGCGACTGGTCGACGTTGATGACCTTGTCGAACAGCTCCAGCCCTTCGATCTCGTCATGCGGTTCGGGCTCGGCGTGGCTCTGGTAGAGCTTCTTGGCCACCGCGGCATACAGCGTGTCGTTCACCAGCGTGGACTTGCCCGAGCCCGACACGCCGGTGACGCACGTGAGCAGCCCCACCGGCACCTCGACGGTGACGCCCTTGAGGTTGTGGCCCCGTGCGTTGACCACGCGCAGGCGCGGCGTCTCGTCGGTGAAAGGGCGACGAGACGCCGGCACCGGGATGCGCAGGGCACGCGCCAGGTATTGCCCGGTCAGGCTCTCGGCGTTGGCCGCGATCTCGTCGGGCTTGCCTTGCGCCATCACGCGGCCACCGTGCACGCCGGCACCCGGCCCCATGTCGACCACGTGGTCGGCAGCGCGGATCATGTCCTCGTCGTGCTCGACGACGATCACGCTGTTGCCCAGATCGCGGAGGTGCTGGAGCGTGCCGATCAGGCGGTCGTTGTCGCGCTGGTGCAGGCCGATGCTGGGCTCGTCGAGCACGTACATCACGCCCGTCAGGCCGGAGCCGATCTGCGAGGCCAGGCGAATGCGCTGCGCCTCGCCTCCGGACAGCGTGTCGGCGCTGCGATCCAGGCTCAGGTAGTTCAGGCCCACGTCGTTGAGGAAGCGCAGGCGCGAACGGATCTCGTTGACCACCTTGGCGGCAATCTCGGCCTTGGCGCCCTGCAGCTGCAGTCCTTCGAAATAACGGTGCGCCTCGGCCAGCGTGGCGTGGCCGATCTCGTAGATGGCCTTGCGGTCGCCGGTGTGGGCGTCGAGCAGCTTCACATGGCGGGCCTCGCGGCGCAGGCGCGTGCCGTGGCAATCGGGGCAGGCCTTGGGCTGCTGGTAGCGGGCCAGTTCTTCACGCACCGCAGCCGAATCGGTTTCCTTGAAGCGGCGCTCGAAGTTCGGGATGATGCCTTCGAAGGGATGCGTGCGCTTGACCTTGCGCTTCTTGCCGCTCGGACCGTCCGCCTCGTAAGTGAACTCGATCTCGTCGGCGCCTGACCCATACAGCAGCACGTGCTGAATGTGGGCGGGCAGCTCTTCGAAAGGCTGCTCGATGTCGACGTCGTAGTGCCGGCCGACGCTTTCGATCAGGCTGTAGGTGTAGGGGTTGCGGCGATCCCATCCCTTGACGGCCCCGCTGCCGATGCTGAGCGACGGAAAGGCCACCACACGGTGGGGATCGAAGGCGATGACGTGGCCGAGGCCGTCGCACGTCGGGCAGGCCCCCTGCGGCGAGTTGAACGAGAACAGGCGGGGCTCGAGCTCTGACAACGAGTAGCTGCACACCGGACAGGCGAACTTGGCCGAGAACAGGTGCGTCTTCTCGGTGTCCATCTCGAGCGCAATCGCGCGCCCCTCGGCGAGACGCAGGGCCGTCTCGAAGCTCTCGGCCAGGCGCTGTGCCATGTCCCCGCGCACCTTCACGCGGTCGACGACCACGTCGATGTCGTGCTTCTCGTTCTTCACCAGCGGCTTGAGGTCGACCGCCTCGGTGATCTGCCCGTTGATGCGAAAGCGCACATAGCCCTGCGCCTGCATGTCGGCAAACAGCTCGGCGTGCTCGCCCTTGCGGTCCCGCACCACCGGTGCGAGGATCATCAGCTTGGTGTCCTCCGGCAACGCCAGCACGGCGTCGACCATCTGGCTCACACTCTGCGCCTGCAGCGGCTCGCCGTGCTCGGGGCAGAACGGGGTGCCGGCCCGGGCGTACAGCAGGCGCAGGTAGTCGTGGATCTCCGTGACCGTGCCGACCGTGGAGCGCGGGTTGTGGCTGGTGGCCTTTTGCTCGATGCTGATCGCGGGCGACAGCCCTTCGATCACGTCGACATCGGGCTTGTCCATCAGTTGCAGGAACTGCCGCGCGTAGGCGCTCAGGCTCTCCACATAGCGGCGCTGGCCCTCGGCGTACAGGGTGTCGAACGCCAGGCTGGACTTGCCCGAGCCCGACAGGCCCGTGATGACCACCAGTTCATGCCGCGGCAGATCGAGGTCGATGTTCTTGAGGTTGTGCGTGCGTGCGCCGCGGATCTGGATCGTGGGGTGCTCGCCACGCGGGCGCGTCATGCCGGGCGGCTGACCGGACGGCTGACGAACGGCAGGCGAAGAAGCGGGCAGGTCGACTGGGGCCACGGCAGTGGCATCGAGCGGAGGCACGGAACGGGACATCGGCGGTCAGCAGCAAGAAAGAGGCCCGAGGTCCGCCATGCTGTGCACTCGTTACCGCGCACAGCCGGCCGCCAGAAGGGCAACCGGCCATCATACGTCGCGCCGTCGGGTGCGCGCCAGACACCGCCTCACCCGAGTGCCTCACAGGGGCATCCGGGTTCCGGCCCACCGCGCCTCAGCGGGCCAGATGCTGCCGGAAGAAGGCCGTCTGGCGCGCCACCACCTGCTCGAAGACCGGTCCCTGGTAAGGCGAGAAGTGATGCGCTCCGGGCAGTTCGACGTATTCGCCGCGCGGCAGGGCCTTGGCGGTGTCCCGCACCTTCTGGATGGGAATCAGGCCGTCGCGTTCGGCCGCGATCACCAGCGTGGGCGCCTGCACCTTGGGCGCGCTGTCGATCGGATAGAAGAAAGGCAGGCTGAACAGGAAGCGGGCCGCCACCTTGTTCTCGGCTTCCTGCCCCTTGGGAACCAGCTTGCTGTAGCCCTCGACGCATTCGTCGCAGATCAGCGCGGCCGTGCCCCCATCCGCCGAGATGATGGGCATGTAGACCGGCTCTTCCCCGTCGCCACGCACGGCATCCCGGATGGCCATCCACATGGCGGCCGGCTGGTGCCGGATCGGATACCGCAAGGCGCTCGACAGCCCGTGCACAAAGGGCACCTGGGAACTGACGGCCTTCACGACCTGCGGTCGGCGCGATGCGGCCACCAGCACCTGCCCTCCGCTGTAGGACGACCCCCAGATCCCCAGGCGCGTGCCGTCCACATCCGACCGGGCGGCCACGGCGTCGATCGCCGACACCCAGTCGTCGACGTGGGCGGGGCCGTCCACGACCCGGCGCGGTTGCCCGCCACTTCGCCCAAATCCCCGATAGTCGAAGCGCACGACCGCAAAACCGGCCTGCACGAAACGGTCGGCGAATGGGGTCAGCCCCCAGTCACGCAGTGCGCCAAACCCATGCGCCATCACGATGACCGGCGGGCGCGCCACCCCGGGCGGACGGCGGATTTCCGCGTCGCACGTGGTGTTGCCGCAGGGGATGCTGAGGGCCTGCACAGTGGCTGCCGCGGGCTGGGCGCAGGCCAGGCCCGAGGACAGCGACAGCAGCACAATGCCGGCCGCGGCGGCAACCCGCCTGGGAAAAAGGGGCGTACGCATGATAAAAAGCGACCTTCGACAGACAGCGGGAGAACGGTGCCAGATCGTACCCAGGGCGCCGTGCGCGCTTTCGCTGTTTCGCCCCGGCCCTGGCAGTTGATCCTGCAGGGAGGGCTCATCTCCTGCCACGCCATGTCTGAAACCGTCCTCACCGCCCCGCTCATGCCCACGTCGACGTCGGTCGAACGCGCCGCCCTCGACGCCACCCAGGCGGCGGCCACCCCGGATCACCGCAGTCGCCTCATGACGGCGATGGGCACGACCCTGGTCCGCAAACCGTATGCCGAGATCACGATTGCCGATGTCGTGGCCGAAGCCCGGGTCTCCAAGCGCACGTTCTACGAACAGTTCGCCAGCAAGGACGAGTGCCTGCTGGCCCTGTGCGAATTGCTGAGCGAACGCACACTGGCCGTGATGTCCGAAGGGTTCGACCCGGACAAAGATTGGCTGTCGCAGCTGAACTGGGTGATCGAGGCCTATCTGGGCAACATCCAGAAGCAGCCTGCCCTGATCCGCACCTTGTGCATCGAGCTGCTGAACCTGGGCGCGCCCGGCCTGGCCGTGCGTCGCGCCATCCTGCTGCGCTTCGTGAACTTCGTGATCCGCCAGGTCGAGTTGTCGCGCCAGCACGAGCCGGGGCGCCTGCCGCTGTCGCACAACCTGGCCATGGCCGTGGTCGGCGGCGTCAACGAACTGATCCTGGAAGCGATCGAGCAGGGCCGTGGCGACCGCCTGCTGGAGCTGGCGCCCGAGGTGACCGCCTTCGTCAAGACGGTGCTCGACGCCCTGGAGCCGCACGCCCGCTCGCACGGCGTGCGCTGAGCGGCCCGCAGGCCGCTGCCGACGTCAGTCCGCTGCGTCTTCCGCGACGCAGCGCGCCACGATGGCCCCCAGGCGCTCGATCTCGACGCGCACGGTGTCGCCATCCTTCAGGAACTTCGGCGGATCGAAGGCTGCGCCCACGCCTCTACAGGTGCCGGTGAAGATCACGTCGCCAGGCTCCAGCGTCATCACCTCGGTGAGCTGCGCGATCTGCGCCCAGATGTCGTGGATCATCAGGCTGGTGTGGCTGTGCTGGCGGCGTTCGCCATTGACCCAGCAGCTCAGCGCGAGCTGATGCGGGTCGCCCACTTCGTCGGCCGTGGTGATCCAGGGGCCGAAGGGCGCGTGCGTGTCGAAGGACTTGCCCAGCGTCCACTGCGAGGTGCGCTTCTGGTAGTCGCGCACCGAGACGTCGTTGCCGACGCAGTAGCCGAACACCACCTCGTGCGCGCGCTCGCGCGGCACATGCCGGCAACGCTGGCCGATGATGGCGACCAGCTCGCCCTCGTAGTCCGTCATCTGCGAGACGCGGGGCAGCACGATGGGATCGAACGGGCCGTTGACCGCCGACGGCAGCTTGGGAAACCACACCTGGTGCGCCGGCACCGTGCGGCTCTCGCCGATGATGTTTTCCTGAACGTGCTCCAGGTAGTTCAGCCCGATGGCCAGGGCCTTGCCAGGCCGCGGCACGGGCGCCAGCAGGTGCACGGCGTCGACCGCCGCATCCGCCGGGGCATCGGCCAGCGCGGCCACACGGTCCTTCAAGTCGGCCCAGCGGGTGATCAGGTCGATCATGGGCTGGTGGGCCGACAAGGCGTCGCCCAGGGCCGCGCTCAGGTCGATGAGGTCGCTGCCGCGGACCAGGCCGGCGCGGGCCTGCCCGTCATGTTCAAAGGTACACAGGTGCATGGTGCGAACGGAATGCAAGGGGTCTGCACGGAAGGAAGACCCGATCATGCACCCAACCGCGCCCCCCGGTCGAGCAAGCCCCCGACCGGATCGGGAACGCCTCAGCGCGCGGCGTTCAGCGTGTCGCGCGTCTGCGTCGCCACACGGCGGGCCGCGCTGGCAAAGTCGTCGCCGCTGCTGGCGTACAGCACCGCGCGCGAGCTGTTGACGATGATGGTGCCGGTGACGGCGCCACTCGCATCGGTCTTCAGGCCGGCCTTGACGGTGGCCGCCGCGTCGCCGCCCTGCGCACCCACGCCGGGAATCAGCAGCGGCACGGTCGGCGCCAGTTCACGCACGCGCTTAACGCCGGATTGCAGCGCAGCGCGGTAAACAGCGACATCGGCGCCGAAGGAGATGACGTTGAACCCCATCGCGATCCACTCGGCGGCCTGCTCCAGGCTGCCCGG
>JAJUHM010000131.1 GCA_029279925.1 Aquabacterium olei | reverse complement strand
GATGGCGTCCTCGCGCCCCTCGGCGGCGGGGTAGTAGTGTTTGCGCAACCCGACCGCCTCGAAGCCCAGGCGCTCGTACAGCGCGCGCGCCCGCACGTTGCTGGGCCGCACCTCCAGCCACAGGGCCTCGGCCTGCTGCTGTTCGCAACGCGCCACCAGGATGCCCAGCAGCTCGCGGGCCAGGCCGCGCCCTTGCTGGTCCTGCGCCACCGCAATGTTGAGCAGGTGAACTTCCTGGTGCCCGTCCATGGCGACGACCACGGCGATCACCCGGCCGGTGCCGGCTTCGCAGCGCACCCGCGCCCAGTAGCCCGCGCGCAGCGAGGACCGGTAGTTGTCTTCGGTCCAGGCGTGCAGAGGATGCAGGCAGGCCGCCGACTCCATCGCGACGACCCCCGCGATGTCGGCCGTCGTCATCGGGCGGTCGACAGGGCGACCGCCGGCCGGAGACTGCGCACAGCCGGCTTCCGGAACGGCACGAGAAGGTGCGCCCACCGTCACCCCTCCCCCCGGGCCGCTGCGGCGCGCTCGGCCGTGGTGAGGGCCACCTTGTCGCGCACATAGGTGGGCAACGCCCAGGCCACATCGACCGCCTCGCCGCGGATCCAGGCCCGGGCGGCCAAGGAGGCCAACGCGGCCCCCGAAGGGCAGGCGTCGGCATCGGCCAGCAGCACGCCTGCGACGCGGTTCAGCACGGGCGCCAGCGCGTCACCGCAGGCGGCGAGGGCATTGCCGGCCAGGCGCAGCGGCACATCGGCCTCTGCCCCCGCGTCGGCCCAGCGGCGGGCCGGCTCCTGCACCGGCCACAGGCTTGGCGCCACGGTGGTCTGCCATTCACCGGAGACCCAGGTCAGCGCGGCCACGTACAGCTCGCCCATGCGGACATCCTGCAGCACCCAGAGGCCGGCGCCTTCGGGAAACGCGGCCGGCGCGCGCAGGCGCGCGTCCTCGGCCACGGCCTTCAGCGTGTCCAGCACCAGCACCGGGCAGCCCAGGCCCAGCGCGAGCCCCTGCGTCACCGAACACGCGGTGCGCAGACCCGTGAACGCGCCCGGACCCGCACCAAAGGCAATGGCCTGTACCGCGCTCCAGGGATGGCCGGCCTCGGCCAGCAGGCCCTGCAGGGCCGGCAACAGAGCCGTCGAAGCCTGGGCGCCGCCCGGCAGCCGACGCACCCGTGTGGCTTCCGGGGTGACAAGGGCGGCGTGGATCTGGTCGGTGGCGGTGTCCAGCGCAAGCAGGACCGGCGGGGTAACGGACATGGCCGGGAGTGTAGCCACTGTGCGCGCCTATGATCGCTTCATGCCTGCTTTGCTCCCGCTTTCCGCCCCCTGGCGCACCCGGCTTGTGACCTGTGCGGCCGCCCTTGCGGCCGCCCTGCTGCCCACCACAGGGCAAGCGCAGCCGGTGGCCCCGGCACCCCGGCTGGCCGCCCCCGACACCAGCCTGCCCGACGCGGTGCGGCTGGCGCTGGCCCAGGCAGGCGTGCCCGCCGAGGCCGTTTCGGTCGGGGTCTGGCCGGCAGACGGGGGTCCCGCCACGGTGGCACATCAGCTGGGCACCGTGCGGCAGGCCGCCTCGCTGATGAAACTGTTCACGACCGGCGTGGCGCTGCAGAAGCTGGGCCCGGCCTGGAACTGGCGCACCGAGGCGGGCCTGGACGGGTCGCTCGGCGCCGACGGGCGGCTGCGCGGCACGCTGCACGTGCGTGGCCAGGGCGACCCGTCGCTGGTCGTGGAACGGCTGGATGGCTGGCTGGCGCGGTGGCGGGCAGCGGGGCTGACGGCCATCGAGGGCGACATCGTGATCGACCGGCAGGCCTTCGATGTGCCCTTCCATGATCCGGCGGCGTTCGACGGGCAGGCCCTCAAGCCGTACAACGCCGGACCGGACGCACTGCTGCTCGCTCACCGGGCGGTCACGGTGCGCTTGCGCCCGGATGCGGCGCGCCCGGGCTGGGCCCTTGCCGACGTGTTCCCGCCCCTGGACGGGGTGATGCTGAACGCGGCCATCCCGCTGCGGGACGGCCCTTGTGGCGATTGGCGCCAGGGGCTCGCGCTCGCGGTGGCGCCGACCCGCCCTCAGGCCGGCCTGCCGCCCCCGGTGGGGGCCACGACCGGGCCCGACTGGCAGGTCACGCTGCAAGGCCCCTACCCGGCCGCGTGCGGCGAGCGGGAATGGCCCCTGCTGTGGCCCACCGCCGACGACCACACGGCCCGGCTGCTGGCCAGCCGCTGGCGGCAGGCAGGGGGCGTCCTGCTGGGGCGCGTGCGGGAGGGCGCCTGGCCGACCGGACTGCCGGCATGGCAAGGCTGGAGCTCGCCACCGCTGGGCGAGGTCGTGCGCGACATCAACAAGTTCAGCAACAACGTGATGGCACGCCAGCTGTTCCTCGCGCTGGGCAGCGACGCGGACGGCCGGGCCCGGCTGAGCACGGCCCGGGCCGCCGTGGGCGACTGGGTGCGCCTGGCCACGCGAGATGCCGGCGACACGGCAGGTCCGTGCGACGGCCAGGCCCTGACGCTGGACAACGGCTCGGGTCTGTCGCGCCAGGAGCGGAGCAGCGCGGCCTGCCTGGGCCGCTGGCTCCAGGCGGTGTGGGCGTCGGCCGTGATGCCGGAGTTCGTGGCCTCGCTGCCGGTGGCCGGCGTCGACGGCACGACACGCCGCCTGAAAGGCGCCCAGGGGAGCGCCCACCTGAAGACCGGCTCGCTCGACGGCGTGGCCGGCATCGCGGGCGTGGTTCACGGACCGGACGGCCGCCGCTGGGTGCTGGTGTTCATGGTGAACCACCCCCGGGCAGAGGGTGCGCGGCCGGCCTTCGACGCCCTGCTGTCCGCGGTCCGCGCGACGGGCGGCTGAGCCCGCGTCGCCCCACCGGGGCTTTCGGCCGCAGATCACGCACAAGGGAGAGGAAAACTGGGAAAATCCGGCGCCGCGTTCCGCTGTGGGACGCCGCCCCCGTCACCTCGAAAGCCCGCCCCGTGTCCCTCACTGCCCTTTCTGCCGCCCTCGACCCGAACGTCATCGACTGGGTGGGCGCGGCGGCCGCCGTGTTGACGACCAGTGCCTTCCTGCCTCAGGCGTGGCTGACCTTCCGCACGCGGGATGTCAGCGGGATCTCGTTGGGCATGTACTCCGCGTTCACGTGCGGGGTGGCGCTGTGGCTGGTCTACGGCTTGGCGCTGGGTGCGCTGCCCATCGTGATCGCCAACGTCATCACGCTCAGCCTGGCGCTGAGCATCCTGGGGATGAAGCTGGCCTACCGGCACGCACCGGCGCCGGCCAGCCCGAAGGCCCCCGGGCACTGAGCCGCCCTGACAGGGCGGATCCCCTCACCGGGCCGGTCGGCCGCGATCAGAACGGGTTGCGGTTGACGTTGCTGATGACCAGGGAAGCCAGCCGGCTGTGCGCCTGCGGGGCAAAGTGGGTCGCGTCGGACCACAGGTAGACCGAGGACACGGTGCTGTTGACCGAACCCTGCGTGTTGACGCCGCCGTCGACGTAGCTGGTGTTGCACAGCGGCGCGGTGAGCGCGCGCGCGCCGCCAGCCGGCACGGCGCAGCCGATGTCGGTCGAGTTGCTGATGCCGTAGCTGCTGCGCGAGGTCGAGTTGAACATCAGCTGGGTCAGGTCGTCACTGCGGACGAGCGTCAGCTGGCGGCCGTCGAAATCGACCTCGGCCTGGTTCGTCATGCCGTCATTGAGGGCCACCGTCAACGCGGCGATGACGTCCTTGTCCTCTTGTGGCAGGGCCTGCACCAGCGGGGTCAGCAGCAGACGGGGCACACGCACGAGGGCCACGCGGGCGCCACTCGGTTTCACATGTTGGGCCAGGGCATTCGACAGGCTGATGCCCAGGTTCTTCATGTCGTTCTGCAGGCTGCTCAGTGGCGCGTCGCCAGCCTTCCACCGCGCATAGGCCGCGAAGACGTCGGGCTGGCCCGCCATGACGAGCACCAGCGTGCCGCTGTTGAGCAGGGCGGTGCTGCTGGGTGCACCGATGCGGGCGATGACGGCCGCGATGCCGGCGTTCGTCTGGGCGGTGGCGGCATTGGCCCCGCTGAAGGCACCGGTGGCATCGGTCACCGTCGTCGTCGGGTCATTGGCCAGGAAATAGGCGGCGCGGGTGGCGCCCGAAACCGGGCACTGCTCGCCGTCGAAGCCGTAAGCGGCGGCCACGCTCTGCACCCACAGCGGGTTGTTGCCGCAGATGTAGACGAAGTTGGTCTCGGAGGCCGTGGGGTTGCCGCTGCTGTCCACGGGACGGCCGCTCTCGTCGGTCGCCACGGCGTTGACGGTGTACTTCTTGCCCGCCGAGGTCAGGAAGCTGCTGTCATCCCCGAAGCTCACCACCCGCGTCGGCCGGAACTTGGACGCCTGCGAACCGCCACCGCACGCCGAGACCGCCACGGCGACCGCGCACGCGGCCGCCACCACGCCCAACGCCCTCAAGGGCTGGCGCAGCGAAAAAGACGTCAGGGAAACGGGCAGGCGGGACATGGAGACTCCAGATTCGGATCGCACAGGACACAAGAGCGCAAGAATAACCGCCTTCCGAAAGGCGGCGCATGTCAGGACGTAAAGGGCGGCATCGGCCGTCAGGCTGCCGCCCGACTCAGGCGGTCGCGCACGCCATCCCAGGCAGGATCGGCCGGGGGCGCTTCCACCCAGATGAGGTCGACGCCCAGCGCGTCAAGCTCGCGCAGGTCGGCAAACAGGTCGTGGGCCGCGGTGGCCGCGTCGCCCGGCATGGAGCGGTGCACCACGCCCTTGCTCGGCGCACGGCGCGCCCACAGGCTGCGGGAGTACACCGCCACCTTCGGCGGATGACCGGGCTCGCGCAGGGCCGCAGCCAGCAACTCGGGCTCCAGCACGTCGAGGGCGGCATCCAGCTGGGTGTCGTCCATCAGGCGCAGGCGGGCACGCGGCGCATAGTGCGAGGCCAGGGTGCCCGGCGCCCGGGGCGCGGCCGGGTCCGGCGCCTCGGGGTGGGACCACAGCACGGGCTGGCCGGCAGCCGCTTCGATTTCGGCCAGGGTCAGGCGCCCTGGGCGGAGCAGCACGGGTTGCTCACGCGAGCAGTCGACGATGGTGGACTCGATGCCGACGTCGCACGCGCCGCCGTCGAGCACCCAGACCTCGTCCAGGCCCTCACCCGCGTCCTGGAACTCGTCGACCACGTGGGCCGCCTGCGTCGGGCTGATGCGGCCGAAACGGTTGGCGCTGGGGGCGGCCACCCCCAGCACATCGAGGTTGGCGCAGGCTTCCAGCAGCTGACGCGCCACGGGGTGCGATGGGCAGCGCAGGCCGATGGTGTCCTGGCCGCCGGCTGCCGCCGTGGCCATGTCCGGATCACGCGGCACGATGACCGTCAGCGGCCCGGGCCAGAAGGCCGCGCACAGGCGCTGCGCCACCGGCGGAAACGCCGAGACGAAATGAAGTGCGGCTGCCCCGTTGGGCACGTGGACGATCAACGGGTGATCGCTGGGCCGGCCCTTGGCCGCAAAGATGCGGGCCACGGCCTCGGCATCGTCGGCGCGGGCCCCCAGGCCATAGACGGTTTCGGTGGGCAGGGCCACCAGGCCACCGGCCACGATGCGGCGGGCCGCCTGCTCGATGGCGTCGGGTTGGGTCGCGGGATCCAGCAGGCGCATGGTGGTGTCGGCGTTGAAGGCCAGTCTGGCCGGGTCAGAACGGGGCGATGCCCAGGATGGCTGCGGCCTTCAGTGCCGTGTCACGGGCTGCTTCGGGTGTGGCCGCGGTGACGGTCAGGTGGCCCATCTTGCGGCCCTTGCGCGCCTCGGTCTTGCCGTACAGGTGCAGGTGCGTGCCGGACAGCGCCAGCACGGCGGCCCAGTCGGGCTCGACCTGCGCGGTGGCGCCGGCCGGGAACCACAGGTCGCCCAGCAGGTTGAGCATCAGGCAAGGGCTGTGCAGCACCGGCGCCACCAGCGGCAGGCCGGTCATGGCGCGCACCTGCAGCTCGAACTGCGACACGTCGCACGCGTCGATGGTGTGGTGACCCGAGTTGTGCGGGCGCGGGGCCATTTCGTTGGCGACGATGCGGCCGTCCTGCAGCACGAAAAATTCGATGCACAGCACGCCCACGTAGTTCAGCGAGGCGGCGATCTTGTGGGCAGCGTCGTAGGCCTGCTGCGACACGGCCTCGGTCACGTTCGGCGCGGGCACCGTGGTCACGGCCAGGATGCCATCGCGGTGCAGGTTCTGCTGCAGCGGGAAGTGCACGACCTGGCCGTCGCGGCCACGCGCCACGATGACGCTGACCTCGTAGGCCAGCGGCAGCATCTTCTCGAGCACGCACTCCACCTGCTGGAGCTCGGCCCAGGCGGCTTCGAGCTCGGCGCGGGTCTTGACGCGCACCTGGCCCTTGCCGTCGTAGCCCAGGCGGGCGGTTTTCAGGATGCCGGGCAGCAGGTCGTCCGACACGGCGGCGAGCTGTTCCGCCGTGGCGATGATGGCGTGCGGCGCGCAGTCGACCCCGCAGCCAACGAAGTGGGCCTTCTCGCGGGCACGGTCCTGGCAGACGGCCACGGCGGCACCAGCGGGCGCGACGGGGCGGGTCTCGGCCAGCTTGTCGAGCGCGGCGGCGGGCACGTTCTCGAACTCGGTGGTGATGGCCGCGGCCTCGCGGGCCAGGGCGGCCAGGCCGCTCTCGTCCAGATACGGCGTCTGGATGTGGGCGTGCGACACCAGGCCGGCCGGGCTGGTCGGATCGGCATCGAGCACGGCGGTGCGGTAGCCCATGGCCTGGGCGGCATGCACGAACATGCGGCCCAGCTGGCCGCCCCCCATCACGCCCAGGGTGGCGCCGGGCAGGATCACGTCGGAAGCGGCCTTGCTCATGCCTTGGGTTCCATGGTCAGGTCGGCCGTCATGGCGCGGGCCACTTCGGTCTGGCGGGCGCGGAAGGCGTCGAGCTTGGCGCGCAGCGCCGGGTCGGTGCCGGCCAGCATGGCGACGGCAAACAGCGCGGCGTTGCCCGCGCCAGCGGTGCCGATGGCGAAGGTGGCCACGGGGATGCCCTTGGGCATCTGCACGATGGAATGGAGCGAATCGACGCCCTGGAGGTGGCGCGACGGCACCGGCACCCCCAGCACCGGCACGGTGGTCTTGGCGGCCAGCATGCCCGGGAGGTGGGCCGCGCCGCCGGCGCCGGCGATGATGGCGACCAGGCCGCGGTCGGCTGCAGCCTCGGCGTAACGGAACATGTCATCCGGCATGCGATGCGCCGAAACGACCTTGGCCTCGAACGGGATGCCGAACTCGGTCAGAATGTCGGCGGCGTGGCGCATGACATCCCAGTCGCTGCTGGACCCCATCACGACACCGACTTTCACCTGGCTTGCGCCCTTCGTTTCCGACACGGTTGGCTCCTCAAACGTCAAAGCGCGAATTTTAGGCGCTGCCCACCTGAATCCGACGCGCCCCACGCGGCCTGCTGCACACCATGATCGACATCACCATCGAAAACTTCGAATCCGACCTGATTGCCACCTCGATGCAGGTGCCGGTCCTGCTCGACATCTGGGCTGAATGGTGCGGGCCGTGCAAGGCGCTGGGCCCGGTGCTCGAAAAGCTGGAGCAGGAATACGCCGGCCGCTTCGTGCTGGCCAAGGTCAACGCCGACGAGCAGCCCGAGATCGCCGGGCAGCTCTCGCAGATGTTCGGCGTGCGCTCCATCCCGTTCTGCGTGATGTTTGCGGGCGGCCAGCCGGTGGATGGCTTCGTGGGCGCCCTGCCGCCCGAGCAGATCCGCAGCTTCCTGGACAAGCACGTGCCGTCCGAAGGCGCGGTCGAGTCGGCGGAAGAGACCGCCGAGGCCGAGCACCTGCTGGCCGATGGTGCCGAAGACTCGGCCGAAGCCCTGCTGCGTGACGCTGTGGACAAGGACCCGTCCAACGACGAAGCCCGCTTCGACCTGATCAAGCTGCTGCTGGCCGAAGGCCGGGTCGACGAGGCCAAGGAGGCCTTCCTGCCGATCGGTGGACGGGCCACCGGACCGGTGCCGGAGCCGCGTGTGCTGGCGTTCAGCCGCTTCATCGCCGCGGCCCAGGCGGCCCGTGGCGGGCGCTCGCCGTCCGAGCTGGATGCCGCGATTGCGGCCAACAAGCGCGACTTTGCCGCGCGCTTCGAGCTCGCCCAGATCTTCTGGGCCGCCGGCCAGCCCACCCAGGCCATGGACGAGCTGCTGGAAATCATCATGCGCGACAAGGCCTGGAACGAGGAGCTGGCGCGCAAGACCTATGTGGCCATCCTGGAAGTGATGAGCAAGCCGGCACCGAAGCCCACGCCGGCCCGTGCCACGCCCCCCGGGGCACCCGGCGCCGACGGCAAGCCCAAGCTCGAGATCGCGGGCAAGGTCGAGGTGCAGGCGGCCGATCCCGTTGTCGACGCCTACCGCCGCAAGCTCAGCATGGCGCTGTTCTGAAACCGGGCCTCACCCCAGGAACACCCCGGTCCTTAGCGGTACCCGATTTCGCAGTCTGCGCGCAATTTCACACGGTTATCCGGGCTTTGCCTGGCGCCCGTCGCCTGAAGAATCCAGCTCTCGGCCGATGATTCATCTGCCTTGAAGTCGGATGACGGTCTGTCGCTTCCCCGAGCGGCGCCGTGATGCTTCAGCCATGCCCCAGCCTGCCAGACCCGCGCTTCCCGTTGCCACGACCTGCCGCATCGCCCGGACGACGGTGCGCGCCCGCCCGCGCGCCCGCGGCCTGACCTTGATCGAGCTGATGGTGACGGTGGCGGTGCTGGCGCTGTTGCTGGCTTCGGTCGCCCCCTCGCTGGGCACGTGGATCGGCAGCCAGCGGGTGCGCAACACCGCCAGTTCGCTGGTGGCCGGCCTGCAAT
>JAJUHM010000130.1 GCA_029279925.1 Aquabacterium olei | reverse complement strand
GTAGCTCATGGACGGGTCTCCAGGGCATGAAGCGTGAGCAGCATCGCGAGGATGGGGAGGTTCTTGACGATGGGGGCGAAGGGGTGCAGCCACTGCCCGGGCAGGCCGAAGGTGATGGCCACCGTGTAGCCCACGATCAGGCCGATCTGCGCGAGCCACAGGCGCCGTCGCGGCCACAGCAAGGTGAGCACGCCCAGTGCGATGTCGAGCAGGGCGGCGCCGTACAGCGCCCATGGTGTCCAGGCGGACGGGACGCCCACCCGTTCGAGCATGACGAAGCTGGCGTCTACCGGATACAGCCCCAAGGAGACGACGCCGCTGACGAACCACAGCACGGCCAGGCTGATGCGCCAGAACGCCAGAGACCAGCCCATGACCGCGTTGACGCGCAGCGCGGCGCGTTCGGAGTCAGGCAGGGCCGCCGTGAAGTGGGTTGCAGGTTCCGGCTGGCGTCCGAGGACCTCGGAGAGCGGGGCAGCCGAGGCGGTGTTGCCGCGCTGAAGCATGCGCCAGCTGTCCTCGTCGAGCAGGGCCTCGCCACGCCGTGAACCCAGCCTGGCGACACGGTCCATCAAAGCCCGAGGCAGTGGCAGCCACAGCGGACGGCCCAGCCCCATGCCCTGGCGCAGGCCGCGCAGATAGGCCTGCAGCGTGACGGCTGCCGGGCCGACGACGGGCACACGGCGAGGTGGCGGGCCTGCCATCTCCACCAGGCGGACCACCGCGTCGATGAGGTCGTTGCGGTGAACGGGCTGGATGCACTGCTGGCCGCCGGCGGGCAAGGGCACGAACGGGGCGCTGGCCAGCGAGGCCAGCATGGCGGTGCTTGCGCCACTGGCTCCGAACACGAGCGAGGGCTGCAGCACCACCCCTTCAAGCGGCAAGGCCAGCAGACAGTCGTCCGCGACCCGCTTGCTCAGATGGAATGCGGTGTCGGCGTGTTCATCGGCGCCCAGCGCAGAGATCTGCAGGACCCGGCGAACCCCGATGCGGCTGCAAGCCTCGAACAGCGCGCAGGGGCTGCGGGCGTGCACGTCGGCGAACCGTTGCGAGGGGGTCTCCCGCAGCAGGCCGACCGCATTGACCACCACGTCCACGCCGCGCAGCACGCTCAGCCAGTAAGCCGGTGTCTGGGACGCCGAGAAGTCCACCGCGACCGCCTCGGTGCCCGGGTGCTGAGCGACCCATGCGGCAGGCTCGCGAACGCCGTGGAGGACGCGGTGGCCCCGTGCCGTCAGGGCGCGCACCACCTCGGCGCCGATGAAGCCGCTGGCACCGCACACCAGCACGGTTCGTGAGGGCATGCCGGGTTCAGGCGGCGGCCATCACGCTGTCTTCCAGCATCTGTCGGATGGCCTCCACATGCTCGGCCTCCTGCGTCACGGCCCGGCCGAAGCTGTCGGCCATCTCGTCGTGGCCAGTCTGACGCAGCAGCGTCTGCAGCAGCTCCCAGCTGGCGTTGTCCGCGAGTTCAGCCACCAGCATGGCATTGAGGCTCTGCGGCAGGTCGGTGCGGGGATCGGTGACGACCTGCAGGATGCCGCTGGACAACTGCGCCGAGACATCGGCGCAGGGCGTCTGGGCCGTCGGGTCTGCACCCAGGGATTGAAGGGCGCCCGCCAGCATCTGAAAGTGCTCCGCCTCCTGATCGTGGATGCGTTGCAGGATCGTCAGCCTTGGATCGCCGGGGGGCATCAGCTGCATGCACTTCGTGATCAGGGCTTCGTACAGCCGGGTTCCGGTGCGCTCGAACGCAAGGCGCTCGCCCAGCTTGTCGATCAGCATGGCCGGGTTGTCGCCCTTCAGCATGGACACGCCGGTCGTCATCACGCCCTTCAACGTGCCGGGCAAGGGCACCGACCCCAGGGTGTCGGCCTCCGCGATGGCCTCGATCCGCATCGCGGCCATCGTGTCTTCTCCCTCGAACTCGGACACCGGGGAGGCTGCCGCGTACTCCTCCATGGCCGAGACGTCGATCGGCGACATCTTCGCGCCCGTGCGGTTCATGCCCATGTGGGCGCTGGTCTGTTGGCTCTGCATGGTGCCGTCCTTTCAGTAATTGATGACCTTGCGGTTCAACTCGGTGCCCGAAGTCCAGCGGTAGCCGGCTGCCACCGCCTGGGACGGCGACCCCATCGAGTTCAGGTACTGCCGGTAGCCCATCGATGCCTCGCTTTCGGCGCCTTTCGGCAGGTAGGCCGTGCCCACCGCGCGGTAATCCACTTCGGTGGCCAGCACCTTGCGGATGTAGTCGCGCTGGCTCTTGAAGGGCAGGGGAGCAGGCAGCTCGCCCATCAGCACCTCGGCCGGGTCACGCCGTTCCGTGTCCTTGAACAGGCGGATGGCGAGCTGCAGGTGCCCCAGTTCGTAGTCCAGGAAGCGCTCCCACAGCGCCTTGAGGCGCGGATTGCTCTCCGACATCATGGCGCTGTGATACAGGTAGACCTCGGCGGCCTCCTGGATCAGCCACTTCTCCATGAAACTCTCGGTCGGGTCTTCCAGCGAGCCGTACTGGGTCACGTGCTGCTCTTCGATGGAAGCGATCTCGGCATACAGTTCGCGGGCCAGCGGATCGGCGAACGTGGGACCGATGTTCATGTAGTAGTCGTGCGTCTGGTACTCGGCCGCGGTGATGAAGGCCGCATGCAGCTTGCTGATCAGCGCGGTGCTGTGGCGGTCATAAGGCCTGCGGACGTCGTCCTGCGGGTGGCGGTGCTCCAGCACCGTCGGGCGGCCCGGCACGATGTCGGTGTAGCCCTGCAGGATGTTGTTCGCGTCCTTGCCCTCCAGCCGGTCCATCAGCGCCGAGTAGCGATACAGGTGATCGAAGTCTTCCAGCAGGCCGAAGCGGTTGGTCTGTGCCAGATAGGGGTCGGGCTCGTTCTGCGCGACCGCGGCCGTCACCTCGATGGCCACCTGCTCGTAGGCAATGGTGGTCTCCAGCGGCGAGTGGTCGGCTGCGATCAGCCAGTTCACCATCGTGGCCTGGTGCTGCTCCACACGGCGCACCTCCGCCAGGGGCACGCGCAACGCGCCGTTGAAGCGCGCGATCCCGTGCTTGAGCCGCAGGGCATCCAGCTCGATGCCATTGAGCAGGATGGCGCGCACGCGGCTGAAGGCATCGTCATCCAGCTTGCTCAGCGGCTTGGGGTTGAGTTCCTTCCACGTGAAGCGTTGACGCTCCAGCGGGCAGCCGGGGGTGTTCAACAGATCGATCTGGGCCATGACGGCTCCTTTCAAGTCGGTGGCGTCGGCCGCAGGCGGGCGGCCAGTTCTTCGTGGGACTCGTGTATGAGGTCCTTGTCCAACTCCCTGTGAATGAGGGCCGTGACGGCCGGACTCAGCGCCTTGCGCAGCAGCCCCAGAAACCGGGGCGCCGCGATCAGGATCAGCCGTTCGAAGCGCGCCTCTTGCAGCGCCTGCTGCAGGCGATCGGCAACCGACGCCGCAAAGGCGCCGGCCTCCTTGTGCTTCTCCGCCTCTCCGGCGGACGAGGTCACGGTCATGCCCCGGCGGCCGTAGGCGTCGCGTCGCAGGTCCGCGCCGCTGGCATGGGCATCCGGGTCGGTGACTTCCTCCACGGGGTCCAGCCCGTGGTCTTCGGGGCGAACCTGCATGAAACGCGCGATGGCCTCGTCGGCAACAACGACCCAGGTGGTCGGCATGGTGGTCTCCGTGTGGTCTGACACGCGAGAAGTTCGGCAAGTGGTGTGCCGTGGCGCCGGGGGGCGCGCCGAGTTTCCGGGCGGCGGCCACGCAACGAGGCGCGATGCGGCAAGCGATACCACCGTTGGAACGGTGTTCAGCAAGCTTTCCCGGCAAGCGGCCGCGCAGGGCCCGTGCGACGGGCACAGGCCTTGCCGCGTCGACTGCACCCTGCTGCCCTGAAAGGACACCTCATGGTCGACCCGCAAGACTTTTCCTGCCTGGAGGCCTGTCAGGCCTGCCAGGCCGCCTGCCTCCAGTGCGCCGCCGCTTGCCTTGAAGAGGAGGATCCGGCTGCGATGAAGGATTGCATCAAGCTGGACCTGGACTGCGCTGCCGTGTGTGCGCTGGCGGCCGACGCCATCGCGCGCGACAGCGACTTCACGCCGGCGATCTGCGCCCTGTGCGCTGACATCTGCGATACCTGCGCCGACGAGTGCGAGCAGTACGACATGCCGCACTGCGAGGTGTGCGCCGAGGCATGCCGCCGTTGTGCCGACGCTTGCCGCGAAATGGCGGGCGACCTCGAAGAAGAGGAAGACTGAGACGCCGAACGCCGTCGCCCAAAACAACAAGGCCCCACGACATCACATCGTGGGGCCTTGCCTTGTTCTGGCTCCCCGACCTGGGCTCGAACCAGGGACCTACGGATTAACAGTCCGGCGCTCTACCGACTGAGCTATCGGGGAATCGAATCGAATTTTTGGCTCCCCGACCTGGGCTCGAACCAGGGACCTACGGATTAACAGTCCGGCGCTCTACCGACTGAGCTATCGGGGAATATGTCGGTTCAGGTTGCGGGGCACTTCATTGCTGGCGTGCTCAACAACCGAGACCGAGACTATAACATTGTTTTGAACGGCCCAGCAACGCGCGGGCCTGTCCGGGCCAGATGCAACCAGCCTTGTGAGCCAGATGCAACAGGGGGCGGTCGGCGGATCAGAAGTCGATCTGGGCCGAGGCGGTCACTGTGCGTCCCAGGATCGGAAACAGATAGGTGTGTCCGCCGAACATCGACGGTGCCTCACGCCAGCCACGCTTGTCGAACACGTTGGCCACGTTCAGTCGCCAGGTGACGGTGCGCAGGGCCTCTCGCCCCTGCACAGCGCGCACGCCAAGATCCAGTCGCGTCCAGGCCGGCAGGCGCACCGTGTTGGCGGTGTCCACCCAGCGGCTGCCCTCGTGCACCACGTCGGCCTGCACCGTCAGCGGCACCGGCAGCCCCCAGGTGTGGCTGCCCGACACCTTCACCGTGCGCTCCGGGACGTTCACTGGCTGTTTCCCGTTCACGGTGCCGTCCGTGCTGCCGCGGCGCTCGGCATCCAGCACCATGGCGCTGGCCGCAAGGCCCCACGGGCCGACGCGGCCTTGCCAGAAGCCTTCGAGACCGCGGTGGCGGGCATCGCCGTTGTAGCGGAAGGTGCCGTCAATGGTCTCGGCCAGCGGTCGCAGCGTCTGGAACAGGTTGGCACCCCATTGGGCGCTCACGCGTCCGGCGCTGTACTGCCCCTTCACACCGACCTCGGTCTGTCGGCTCTTGGCGGCCGGCAGGATCTGGCCGGCGTTCGCCAGGGCGGCATTGCGCGGCGCCGCCTTGGTCTCCACGCCTTCGCCCCAGCTCACATAGGCCTGGGTCTGCGGCGCGAGCGTCCATCCCAGCGCGGCCCACGGGGTGTTGAGGGTCTGGTCGATGTAGGTGTCCTTGGCCCCGTCGGTTTCCTGGCTGTGGCGGCTCAGGCTGGTGTGGCGCACGCCCACCCAGGCTTGCCAGTTCGGGGCCAGACGCACGTGGTCCTGCACCGAGAGCTCCGTGGAGTTTTCCCAGCGGTTCGGGCTCGCGTCGTCCATCTCCGGGGCGGCAACCGTCGGCTCGTAAGGGGCTGTCAGCACGTTGAGTGTGCCCACATCGTTGTAGGCCTGAGGTTTGAGCGACGTGCGATACAGCGAGCGCAGGAGACCGAAGCGCACGTTGTTCTCAATGCCCGCGAGGTCGAAGCGGCCTTCGAGTTGCGCCAGCAGTGAACGGGTGATCCGGCGCTCGTTGTCCGAGCGGTAGTCGTACAGGTCGTAGTCGCCGTTCGGGCAGGCGCTGTAATAGTACGTCTCGGTTGCCCCCTCATAGCAGCCGAAAGGAAACGCCGCGCGGTCATTCGAGCGCAGATGCTGCTCCCCATACGTCACGGTCGATCTCCAGCCCGCCTGGAGGTTCTGCGTCCAGCGCAGGGTGCCCGTGCGGCCCTCGAACTGCACCGGCTGGCTCCATGGCTGGTTGTTCAGGTTCAGCTTGCGGCTGAACGTGCGTGAGGATGGCAGCCGGTCGCCCAACAGGCTCAAGCCCGCCACGCTGGGCTGGCTCTGCCAGCTGTCTTCCAGTTCCAGCTCGATCAGGGTGTCGCGTGACAGGCGCCAGTCGGTGGCGACCGACAGCAGCCGGCTGTGGCCCTCTGTGTTGTCGATCTGCGTGTTCAGGCGGGCCACGGCGGCGTTCACCCGCAACCCCAGGCTGCGCTCCGGGCCGAACCGGCCGCCCACGTCCACCGCGGCGCGCGCCTCACCGGCGTCGTTCACCGAGAAGAAAGCGCTGTGCACGCGTCCCTCGGGACGTTTCACCAGCAGGTTGACCAGCCCTCCCGGGGCACTCACCCCGGCCTGAATGCCGCTGGTGCCCTTGAACAGCTCCACGGCCGACTTGTTCTCCAGTGGCAGCCGGGTCTCGGCATTCACGGGCAGGCCTTCGCGGCGGTAGTTGTAGGCGTTGTCGAGCGTGAAACCCCGCACCGTCAGGTAGTCCCAATAGCCCACGGTGTTGTACGAGTCGGTGGTGCTCGCATCCAGCCGCGTCAGGTCGGCCAGCCGGGTGACGAACGCGTCCCGCAGCACGTCGCTCGAGAAGGTCTGCGCCTGGGCGGGCGTTTCCCATGCAGGCAGGTCGCCCAGACCGACGATGCTGGCCTTGGCGCTGCGTTTGATGGCGGGCGCGCTCACCCCCACAGCCTGAACGGTGGCGTCCTCGGCCACCTGCTGCGCCTGCGCAGCCTGCAGCAAGCAGGCCAGCAAGGCAGCAGAGGCAAGGGCCGTGGGTCGAGGCGGACGAAGGGCGGCCGGGGCAGCGTAGCGGGCGGCGTGAACAGAGGTGGGCATGGCGTGGCGTGCGGTGCACCAGGGCACCGGCTCGGACATCGGTCGTCAAACAGGGGGCGACCAGAAGAGTCCATGGGCCGTCGGGGCCCGTGCCAGCCTGCCGCGGGCCGGCACGGATGTGCGCGACCTGTTGTGGCAGACCACCAGCTTTCCTACGCGAGCATGACCTCGTTCAGGTTCGAAGGGACTCTCTCAGCCCGCGCCTTTGAATCGGCGGGCACCCCCAGCGGAACTGCGATTTTACGCGACGCCCAGCCGCTCGCGCAGCAAAGGGCTGGTCGTCGTGTAGAGCAGATGCTGGGGCGAACCGGGGTTCAGGGCCGCGGCAGCGGCATGCGCCGCCATCGTGGCCTCGTGGAAACCGCACAGCAGCAGGCGCTTCTTGCCCGGGTAGGTGTTGATGTCGCCCACGGCATAAACCTGCGGCAGTGAGGTCTCGAACGTGCCCGTGTCGACCACGATCTGCTTGCGCTCCAGGGCCATCCCCCAGTCGGTCAGCGGGCCCAGTTTGGGGCTCATGCCCTGGCGGACCAGCAGGTGATCCAGCGGCAGCGGATGGTGCGTCTCGTCGGGGGAGAGGATGGCCAGCGATTCGACGGTGGCCTTGGCCACCTGGGCCTCGGTGGGCATGCCGACGCACAGCGCCACACGTCCCTGTGCGATCAGGGCGCGAACGGCCGCATCCAGTTCGGGCTCGGCCTGAAACACCTCGCGGCGGTGCAGCAAGGTGAGCCGCGCGGGGCGGCGCGCCGGGTCGGCCTCGTTCGCCAGCGACACGACCGACGCCAAGGCCTCATCGCCCCCACCGGCCACCACCACATGCTGTCCGGCCCACGGCAGGGCGCCGGCTTCGGGGACGTGGAAGTGGACGTTGCCCGCATCCTGCAGCCCGGGCAGATTCAGGCTGCGGGGCACGAAGGCGCCAGCCCCGGCGGCCACGAACACGGCGCGGGCGCGCCACTGCAGCCCGCGGCTGGACGTGACCAGCCAGCGCCCGTCTTCAGCGCGGGCCAACCCGGCCACCTGCTGACCCAGGTGCACGTTGGCATAGCGGCTCGAGCCGGAGGCACCCGGTCCGGATGCATCGGTCGAAGCCGGTGCGAGGGCGGGCAGAAACGGCTGCGCCTGCGTGAGAAGCAGGCGCGTCAATTCCCGGCCCGTGCAGCGAGGCACGCCGGGAACGTCATAGATCGGTTTGTCGGGGTACAGCGCAACGCACTGTCCACCCGGTTCGGGCAGCACATCGATGACATGGGCACGGAGTCCCAGCAGACCGAGCTGAAAGACCTGGAACAGGCCCACCGGGCCTGCACCGATCACAACCGCGTCGGTGTCCGTCATCGCGTGCTCGCGCCTCAGCGGATCAACTGGTCGAGCTTGCCGACCTTGTCCTTCCACTCATCCGCGTCGGGCAGCGGGTCCTTGCGCTTGGTGATGCTGGGCCACACCTTGGCCAGGTCGGCGTTCAGCTGGATGTAATTCTGCTGGTTGCCCGGCACGTCTTCTTCGGGGACGATGGCGTTGGCCGGGCACTCGGGGATGCAGACGGCACAGTCGATGCACTCGTCCGGATCGATCACCAGGAAGTTCGGGCCTTCGCGGAAGCAGTCCACCGGGCACACGTCCACACAGTCGGTGTATTTGCAGCGGATGCAGGCTTCGGTGACGACGTGGGTCATGTCAGGTCTCTTGTAACGGTTGTATGACGGGGCGGATTTTAGCGGCAGGGGCCGCGCTCAGCCCTCGGAACCCGATGCGCTTTCGCCGCAAATCGGGATGTGGGTCAAAGGTTGATCAGGAATGTCTGTGGCGCCGGCGCCAACGATGACCAGGGTCGGGCGTCCCGCGTGCACGGCGCTGGCGTCGCCGAGCGTGGCCACGGTGTGCACACTGTGGCGCATGTCGGGCCAGCCTGCACGTGAAACCACGCTGACCTCGGTGATGCCGGGCCATCCGGCGTCCAGCAGCCCTTTGCTCAACGGTTCGAGCTGCCTGCCTGCCATGTAGAACACCTCGGTGTCCGCCCGCTGGCCGGGGCCCATGCCGCATTGCAGATCGCCGGTGCGGGTCATGGCGGTGGTGAAGCTC
>JAJUHM010000129.1 GCA_029279925.1 Aquabacterium olei | reverse complement strand
CTGCAGGCAGAAGGCGACAAGGCCCGTGCCGCGCTGGCGCAGGCGCGCGAGGAGCGGGGGCCGCTTGGTGAGCTGCCCGCCTGGGTGACCCTGGCGCTGGTCGGGCTGGTGGCGGTGTTGCTGCCGCTGGTGGCCTGGCTGGGCCTGCGCCTGTGGCGCAGCTACCGCAAGGAAGCCGCATCCGACTGGATGACGTCGGCCATGGCGCAGGAACCCCGCGAGACCGGCGTGGACGACGACCTCAGCCGCACCTCGGTGGACTTTGTCCGCCGTCCTGCGCCCGAAGAGACCCCGGTGGCCGACACCTATCAGGCCTCGTTGTCGCCTGCCTCGTCCCTTGGGCCGGAATCGGCGCCCTCGCCGTTCCAGCCCGCAAGCGTCTTCCAGAGTGAGGCCCCGTCCTCGGCCCTGGACGACATGAGCCTGGCGCCGGCGGCAGCGCCCACGCCTTCGGGCGTCACGCTGTCGTCGCCCGTGCACCGTGAGGCGCTGCGAGAGGTGTCCGTCGAGGAGCTGATCGACCTCGAGCAGCAGGCCGAGTTCTTCGTCGTGCTGGGTCAGGACGACGCGGCCATCGACCTGCTCGAAGGGCACGTGCAGAGCACCACCGGTGCCAGCCCCTTGCCCTACCTCAAGTTGCTCGAGATCTACCAGCGTCTGGGACAGCGGGCCGATTACGAACGCGTTCAGACCGATTTCAATGCCCGGTTCAACGGCTACGCACCTGCCTGGGAGTCCGACCTTCAGCATGGGCACACCCTCGGCGACTATCCCGGCGTGGTGGAGCGCATCCAGAGTCTGTGGCCCACGCCCGCGCGCGCCATGGAGTTGCTTGAAAAGTCGCTGACGCGGCCGGACCATGACGCCGAGACCTTCGACTTGCCGGCTTACCGCGAGTTGCTGTTCCTGTACGCCGTGGCCCGTGACCTGTCGGAGCGCGACGTGCGCGACCGCCAGGCCGTGGACCTGCTGCTGCCCGAAGTGGGCGCATCGCACGCCGAGTTGCTGACCGACAGCGGTGCCGGTGCCGACGACATCGAGCCGCTGATGGCCACGCGGCCCGTGAAGGCCCAGCCCGAGGCGAGCCCGACGATCAGCCTGGACCTGCACCTGGACGACCTGACGGCCCCCGTGCCGTCTGCAGGGCCGGCTCAGGAAGCGCGCACCGGCCACACCGGCCTGACGCTCGAGCCCTTGCCCTTCCATGCGGACGGGCCTACCGAGCAGATCAAGAAGGCCTGATCGGACACGCCGGCTCAGAGGCCGGCGTCGCTGCCTTCGCGAGTCGGGCCGTTCGGCGACTGCATGGCCTGCATGATCAGTTGCCGGCTCAGGCGGTCCGACACGAGCTCGGCAAAGCTGAGCACGAACTGCCGCATGTAGGCGCCTCGCTTGAAGGCCAGACGCGCCAGGTTCGGGCCGAAGAGGTGGCCGACAGGGCGCGCCACCAGCTCGCTGCCAGGCGTGTGCATCAGCGGGTCGTCCTTCACCGCCATCTCGGCCACCAGACCGATTCCCAACCCCAGCCGGGCGTAGGTCTTGATCACGTCCGAGTCGATCGCTTCCATCACCACATTGGGGTTCAGCCCTCGCTGGGCGAACGCCTGGTCGATCCGTTTGCGCCCGGTGAACGACGGGTGGTAGGAGATGAGCGGCTCGGCGGCGAGGTGCTCGAGCGTCAGCCTTGGCACCTGGGCGAGCGGGTGCGAAGCCTGCATCACCACCACGTGCTGCCACTCGTAGCAGGGCAGGCTCACCAGATCCGGAAAGTCACTCAGCGATTCGGTGGCCAGTCCCACGTCGGCCACCTCGTCAAGCACCATCTGGGCCACCTGCTCGGGAGTGCCCTGGTGCAGGCTGACGGCAACCTTGGGGAACTTGCGCCGCAGTGCGGCCACCGGCTCGGGCAGCACGTAGCGCGCCTGGGTGTGGGTTGTGGCGATCGACAGCGTGCCGGCATCCTGCAGGGCGTACTCCTCCCCGATGCGCTTGAGGTTGGCCACTTCACGCAGGATGATGTCGATGGACCGCAGCACCTGTTGCCCGGGCTCGGTGACCCGACGCAGGCGTTTGCCGTGGCGCACGAAGATGTCGACGCCCAGCTCCTCTTCCAGCTCGAGAATGGCCTTGGAGATGCCGGGTTGCGAGGTGTGGAGGGCCTTGGCCGTTTCCGTGAGGTTCAGGTTGCGTCGGGCGGCTTCCCAGACGAAACGGAACTGGTGCAGGTTCATCTCGGGTGTCCCGGCAGATCGCTGCGGCAGGTGTCAGGCGGCTGGTGCATCGGGCTGTGCCAGGGCCCAGGCCGAGTCGGCCAGCGCCTGAATCAGCAGGGCGGTTTCGCCCACCGCCGGGCTGAGGCGCCATTGCACGCCCGGGTGGGCGCTGGCCAGTTCGTCCATCAACCGGGGCAGGTCCTTGCGCACGTGCCCGCCTGCGCCCAGGAACAGGGGCACGACGGTGACCTGGTCGCACCCCGCCTCGGCCAGTTCGCGTCCGGCGGACGGCAGGTCCGGGCTCATGAACTCGAGAAACGCAAGGCGGATGCGGCCCGCGAGGGCAGCGTCGCCTTGTGCGTGAGCGCGGGCCCGCAGCGCCTCTGCGGCGGCCTCGAAGGGGCGGGCCCAGTTGGGATCGCGCGCGCCATGCGCAAACAGGAGGATGCCGGAAGCGGTGGAGGGCATGGTGAGGGGGTCAACGGTAACGCACAAGCCAGACAAAGGCGCTCATGGAGAGCAGCAGGTACAGCGCGCTGGGTGCGGCGGCCGCCAGCCAGGGCTGCCACTGGTGCAACAGCCCGAGGTGGCTGCTGATGTGGTTGGCCAGCACGAAGCTGATGCCCAGCATGATGCCACCGAAGATCTTCAGGCTCATGCCGCCACTGCGTGCGTGCAGGTAGGCAAACGGCAGGGCCAGGGCCACCATCACCAGGCAGACGACGGGGTAGAAGGTCTTCTTCCAGAACTCGATCTCGTAACGCTGGGCGGCCTGGGCATTGCTGGCCAGGTGGCGCGTGTAGCGCCACAGGGCCATGGTCGACATCGTGTCGGGGGGCAGCACCGAGACCGACACCACCAGCGGCGTCAGGCTGCTGTGCCAAGCCAACTCGCTCACCGTCTCGTCGCGGACGACTTGGCGGGCCTGCTGCACGTCTTCCTCGCCCAGACGCGCATGGGTCAGCCAGGTGGTGTCGCTCACATCCCGCAGACGCCACACCGAGCCGCTGCCATCCTGCCCCGGCGTAACCTGGGCCTCGCGGGCGGACACGCGCCGCAGCAGGCGCCCCTGCTGGTCGAACTCGAAGATCCGTACGTCACCGAACTGGTCCTGGCGCACGGCCTTGCCCACGCTGACGGTGACCAGATGGTGGCCGCCGTCGGCCTGCGGGCAGCGCTCCCGCAGCCACGCGCCCGACTGCCCCAGCTTCAGGCCCTGGCGGGTGCTGAACTGGGCCTTGTGCACCTGCAACTGCTCTTCAGACCAGGGCACATACCAGTTGCCGATGAAGATCATCAGCCCGGCTGCCGCCACGCCGAGCAGGCCCAGCAGGCCCAGTGCGCGACCCGGGCCGAGGCCGCCCGTGCGCAGGATCGTGAACTCGGAGGTCTGCGCCAGGCGGGACAGGGCCAGGATGGCCCCGATCAGCAGGGAAATGGGGAACAGGTCGTACAGGTGCGAGCCCTGCATCAGCACGCAGGTCCACAGCACATGGTGAAGCTGGTAGCCCAGGCGCCCGAGGTTGCGCACCTCGTCGACGAAGTCGATGAAGAAGAAGAGGGCCGAGAACGCCAGGGCCACCAGGCCCACGTGGCGCACCACCGTGCCGAAGATCAGCCGGCGAACCGTTCTCATGTGCGCGCCTCCGCGGGCTGGCGCCCGATGGCCCTGAACACACCATCCCGCCATGCGATCAGCCCGAGCAGGGCCAGCGTCAGGCCGCCATGCACCCCCAGCAGCGCCGGGGCCCATTTCATGCGGCCCTGCACCACCCACGACTGGGTGAGGGTCAGGAGATTGAAGTACACGACGAACAGCAGGAGGGCATAGACCAGGTTCCAGCTGCTGTTGCGGCGGCTGTTGCCAGCGGCAAGGGCCAGGCCGGCCAGCACCATGTTGAAGGCGGCCCACACCAGCCCGAGTCGCCAGACCAGCTCACCGCGGGCATCGCGGCCGCGTTCGGCCAGCAGCGACGGGGTGTCCATGGCGCGCAACTCCGGGTCGACCTGGCCGGCATCGGGCGCCTCGCCCACCAGCACACGAGCCTGCTCGAACTGGGCGGTGGTCACCTCGCCGGTATCGAGCCGGGTCTGGATGCGCTCGCCCTTGCTCAGCATCAGGTAGCGCATGCCCTTGTCGACCACGAGCTGGCCTTCACGCGCGGTCACCACCGACTCCATTCCCTTGTCTGTCAGCACCATGAAGACGTTGCGTCCCGTGGTCTGCCCGTCGCTGTGGCTGTCGATGAAGAACACGCGCTTGCCGTCTGCCGAGGACTGGAACTGCCCCGGCGTCACGCGGGCCATGTCGGAGCGCTTCTCGAAGCGGTGCTTGAGCACCTCGGTCTGGTCGTAGGCCCAGGGGCGCGCCACCAGGGTGCTGGCCGCCACCAGGGCCACGATGGGCCAGGCCATGCGCAGCAAGGGGCGCAGGAAGCTGAACTGGCGTGCGCCGCTGGCCTGCCAGACCACCATCTCGCTGTCACGCCACATGCGGCTGAGCACGGTCACCACCGACACGAACAGCGCGAGCGCCAGCAGCACCGGCAACTGCGTGACGACCGTGTAGCTCATGATCAGGCTGACATCGGCTGGCGCAAAGGCGCCCCGTGTGGCCTGGCCCAGGATGCGGATGAGCACCATGGTCAACACCACGGTGAGCAGCACCACGAGCGTGGCCATGAAACTGCGCCACAGTTCGCGGCGCACGGAGGAATCGAATAACATTGCTTGGATCTGTCTACCCGTCCATTATGGACTTGCACTGCATGGACTACCGCTCCACCGTGGCCCACGGGCCTGCCCTGTCCCAGCTCAATGCCGATGCGCTGCTGGTGGTTTTGACGGCCGACCAGGGCAGCACGGGTGACCCGGTGCTGGACCAGATTGCCAAGGACGCGATCGCTGCGGGCGATTTCGCCCTGAAAGCCGGCAAGAGCCTGTATGTGCACCGGCCCGCCGGCGTCAAGGCACCTCGTGTGTTGTTGCTCGGGGCGGCCGATGGCTCGGCCAAGGCGTTCAGGGCGGCGGTGGCCAAGGGCGTGGCGCAGATCAAGGATCTGGGCGTGGCACACGCGGCGGTGGCCGTGGCCAGTGGGGTGGCCCTGGACGCGGCGCATGCCCGCTCGCTGGTGCTGGCCGTGGCCGACGCCACCTACGTCTACACGCACACCAAGCCCAGCGCCCCGAAGCCGGCGCCGCTCAAGAAGGTCACGCTGGCCTGCGGCCAGGAGCAGGCGGCGGCCGTCAAGCACGGGCTGGCCGAGGGCGCCGCGGTGGCCGAGGGCGTGACCCTGGCGCGCGAACTGGGCAACCGGCCCGGCAACCACTGCACGCCGACCTTCCTGGCCAGCGAGGCCAAGCGCCTGGGCCGCGAGCACAAGCACCTCAAGGTCGAGGTGCTCGAGCGCGCCGCGCTGGAAAAGCTCGGCATGGGCTCCTTCCTGTCCGTGACCAACGGATCAGCCCAGCCGCCCAAGTTCATCATCCTGCAGTACCAGGGCGGCGCGGCCAACCAGGCTCCGCTGGTGCTGGTCGGCAAGGGCATCACCTTCGACACGGGCGGCATTTCCATCAAGCCCAGTGCTGGCATGGACGAGATGAAGTTCGACATGGGCGGCGCAGCCAGCGTGCTGGGCACCTTCCGTGCCGTGGCGGAGTTGCAGCCCCGCATCAACCTGATCGGCCTCATCCCCGCCTGCGAGAACATGCCCAGCGGCACGGCGACCAAGCCGGGTGATGTGGTCACCAGCATGTCGGGCCAGACCATCGAGGTGCTCAACACCGACGCCGAAGGCCGGCTCATCCTGTGTGACGCGCTGACGTATGCCGAGCGCTTCAAGCCGGCCGCCGTGATCGACATCGCGACCTTGACGGGGGCCTGCGTCATTGCGCTGGCCCACCAGCACAGCGGGCTGTTTTCGGCCGACGACGAGTTGGCCGCTGCGCTGCTTCAGGCAGGTCAGCAGGCTCAGGACACGGCCTGGCGCATGCCTCTGGATGACGAGTACGCTGAAGGGCTCAAGAGCAACTTCGCGGACATCGGCAACGTGGGGGGACGTGAAGGCGGGGCGATCACGGCGGCGTGCTTCCTCGCGAAGTTCACGAAGGCCTATCGCTGGGCCCATCTGGACATCGCCGGCTCGGCCTGGAAGTCGGGGGGCGCGAAGGGCGGCACGGGCCGACCGGTCGGCCTGCTGACGCGCTTCATCCTCGACCAGGCGTCCGCTGGCAAGGACGCGATTGCACCGCGTCCGGTGAAGTCGAGCAGCAAGACGGCGCGCGAGGCCGCCGGGCGCGTTGCCCGCAAGGTGGTGCGCACGCCCGCGGCCCGGACGCCCCGCAGCGCGGGCGCCGCCAAGGGCTGACGGGCAGGTCATGTCCGGCGACGCCGCTTCTGCTGGAAAGGTCGAGTTCCACCACGGTGTGGGCGACAAGCTGGCGTACGCCTGCCGGTTGCTGCGCAAGGCCCACCGGGCCGGTGCGCGCGTGGTGGTCACGGGTGACGACGCGACCCTGCGCACGCTCGACCGCCAGCTCTGGACCTTCGACGAACAGGAGTTCCTGCCGCACGTGCTGGCTGCGCAGCCGGCCGATGTGCCCGCGCGCCAGCATGACACCGCCATCTGGCTCACGCCCGATGCGGCGTCTGCGCCGGGTGAGCGCGGGGTGCTCGTGAACGTCGGGCAGGAGATGCCCCGGGGCATGGCGCGGTATGCCCGCGTGTTCGACATCGTGTCGAGCGAACCCGAAGACCGCCAGCTGGGGCGGCAGCGCTGGAAGCAGTACGCGGCCCTGGGTTGGCAGGTGCAACCGCACGAGGTCAAGGAATGAGCCAGCCCCCGCGTCCGCCGGCTCACGTGCCGACCCTGACGGAGGTGATCGAGTTGCCTGGGGCGCCGGGCGGCGTCGGGCAATCCGTATCGCCGCCGGTCGTCACATCCGGTTTTCCGAACGCCCGACCGGCGTGGACGCCCATCCCGAACCTTGTGGTGGACCCCGGCTCAGCGCAGGCCGCGCCCGAGCCGCAGCCGGCCCTCATGGCCGCCGCACACGTCAACGCCCCAGCGCTGACCGAGGCCCAGATCGCCCAACGTGTGCTCAACGATGTGCAGAAGCAGATGGACGGCATGCTGGATTTCCGTCTGCGCGAGGCCATCGGACCGATTCTGGCGCGCCACAGCGAGGCCCTGGTGCGCGACTTGCGTGAGGAGCTCGGGCGAACGATGCGAGATGTCGTCGCCCGTTCCGTGGCACAGGAGATGGCGAAGCTGCGCCATCGCTGACCACGGGCATCATCAACCGTTCCCGTTTGAACCCAACCAACCGACGAGGTGGACATGACCCTTCGCAATGCCCCGTTTACCAGCCTGAGCCGTGTGGCCCTGGCTGCTGCATCGTTTGCTGCCCTGGCTGCCGGTGGCGCCGTTCAGGCCCAGACGGTCGTCAAGATCGGCCACGTGGGCCCGGTGTCCGGCCCGCAGGCCCACTACGGCCGCGACAATGAGAACGGCGCACGCATGGCGGTCGACGAGCTGAACAAGCAGAACGTCACCATCGGCGGCAAGAAAGTCACCTTCGAGCTGGTCGCGGAAGACGATGCGGCCGACCCGAAGCAGGGCACGGCGGCTGCGCAAAAGCTGTGTGATGCCAAGGTCAATGGCGTGGTCGGCCACCTGAACTCGGGCACGACCATCCCGGCGTCGAAGGTGTACAACCAGTGCGGCCTGCCGATGATCTCGCCCTCGGCCACCAACCCCGAGCTGACGACCCTGGGCTACAAGAACGTGTACCGTCTGCTGGCCAACGACAACGCGCTGGGCGCCGGCCTGGCCAAGTACGCCAAGGACACGCTCAAGCTCAAGAAGGTCGCCATCATCGACGACCGCACCGCTTACGGCAAGGGCGTGGCCGAGGTGTTTGCCAAGACCGCCAAGGAACTGGGCATGGAGGTCGTGAGCCAGCAGTACACCAACGACAAGGCCGTGGACTTCATGGCCATCCTGACCGCCATCAAGAACAAGAAGCCGGACGGCATCTTCTTCGGCGGCATGGACCCGCAAGCCGGTCCGATGCTGCGCCAGATGCAGCAACTGGGCCTGACCAAGACCTACCTGTTCGGCGGCGACGGCATCTGCACCGACAAGCTGATCGAGCTGGCCAGCGGGGCCCGCACGCTGAACAACGTGGTCTGCGCGGTGGGCGGTGCCTCGCTCGACAAGCTGGCCGGTGGCAAGGAATGGCGTGCGCGTTACGACGCCAAGTTCCCCGGTCAGTTCCAGGTCTATTCGCCGTACACCTATGACGCCACGATGGTGCTGGTGGACGCCATGAAGCGCGCCGGCTCGACCGACCCGAAGGTCTATGGCCCCAAGGTGGCCGAGACCAACTACCAGGGCGTGACCGCGAAGGTGCAGTTCGAATCCAATGGCGAACTCAAGACCCCGGCCATGACGTTGTACGGGTACAAGGACGGCAAGAAGGCCGCCTTGAACTGACAAAGCGTGCTACAGTAGCGGGCTTCGGAGAGGTGGATGAGCGGTTTAAGTCGCACGCCTGGAAAGCGTGTGTAGGTTAATAGCCTACCGCGGGTTCGAATCCCGCCCTCTCCGCCAAGATGCAAAAAAACCCCGCAAAATCAAACGATTGGCGGGGTTTTTCTTTCCGAGGTCGGGTCTAATAACCTGCTGCTGCACAGGCTTAATGCCTTGGGGACAATTTCAAGTG